>JBBSAN010000031.1:0-18863 GCA_038252265.1 Chloroflexia bacterium | reverse complement strand
GAGGGCAACTACCCTCGGCTGTTTGTTGGGTCGCGGGTTGGGACGGTCGGCGGAACCCCCTGGGGGTTGCGCAATCCCGTCGGTTCGGCTCCGGACGCGCGACCTGATGCCCGTGCGTGCGGGTGCCTACTTGAGAGGCCAGCGCCAGATATCGCGGTCGTAGCCGGTGCCGACGGCTAGCCAGCGGCTGTCGGCGCTGAGAGCCAGCACGACCACCTCCTCGTTTGACGGCTGGAACCGGCGCTCACAGCCACCACTGGGCAAGCGCCAGAAGCACACCCCGCCCTGATAGTAGCCCTCACCCGTGGCCAGATACCGGCCATCAGGGGTAAAGGCCACGTCTTGCACCTGCTCTTTGAGGCCGGTCAGGGTCCGCAGCACCGTGCCATCGGCCACCCGCCAGAGCACCGCTGCCCCGCCCCCGCCGCTGTAGCCGCCCAGGGCCAGCGTCGCCCCATCCGGTGCCCAGGCGATACTGGTGTTCTCGTTCATCGCGATCGGAGATTCCAATCCGGGCAGGGCCACCCCGTCGGCCACCCGCCAACGCTGCACCGTCTGGCTGGCCCCCGCGCTGGCGAGGGTTTGCCCATCGGGGGAGAAGGTCACCGTATGCGCCCCGAACGCCACGCCGCTGTGCGGGATGACGTGCAGGACGGCCCCATCGGCCACCCGCCACAACCGGATCGTTTCGTCGTCTCGCCCTGCTGCTGCCGAGGCCAGGATCTGCCCGTCGGGCGAGAAGGCCAGGCTGCTGATCGTGCCGGTGTGCCCGGTCAACGTCTGCACGATCCGGCCCCCGGCCACATCCCAGATCTGGATCACCTGATCGTCGCCGCCAGAGGCCAGCCGGGTGCCGTCGGGAGCCACGGCCAGGGCCGTCACCTCATGCCGGTGGCCGCGCCAGGTCTGGAGCAAGGTGCCGTCGGCCACGCGCCACAGCCGGACGGTGCCGTCCTGTGCACCGGAGGCCAGGGTAGTGCCGTCGGGCAGGAAGGCCAGCCCGGTCAGGTCGCCGCCGTGCCCGCGCAGCACCAGCCGCCCGTCAAATAGCCCCTGCGTCCAGCCGATCACCCCCAGCAGGGCCGCCCCCAGCAGGATCTCCAGGGCCAGCCCGACCACCAGCCAGCGATACCGTCCCATCCGGTCACTCCTCACGTTAACCATGACTGGCTGCGCGCCGCCCGCGCACCAATCCCGGCCTACCCTACAAGCTAAGGGCGCTGCCAGATCTGCACCGCACCCGACTCCCAGGTCACCAGCAGCCGCTGGCCGTCTGCCGCCCAGACCACGCCGCGCGCAATGCGCTGCTCCGGCGCTTCCAGAATCCCGGTCGTGTGCCCATCGGGCAGTTGCCGCAGATAGACCCGCGAACAGGCCGCGACGGCCAGCGTGCGGCCATCCGGCGACCAGGCCAGGCTTTGGACCACGTTGCCGGAAAACTCCAGACTCCAGGGTGTAGCCACCGGCCACACGCCAAGCGGCTGGCCGTCGGCCACGCGCCAGAGCCGCACGGTGGCATCCCGACCCGTGCTGGCGGTGGCGGCGATTTGCCCGTCCGGGGAGAGCGCCAGCGCCTCGACCCGCCAGGTGTGCCCCTCCAGCACGCGCACCAGGCTGCCATCGGCCACCCGCCACTGGCGCACCGTTTGATCGTCTGACACCGACAGCAGGGTCTGGCTATCGGGCGTGAAGGCCAGCCCCCGGATCGCGCCGGTGTGGCCGGGCAGATGGCGCACCGCCTGCCCGTCACTGGTGCGGACCAGCACCAGTGCGTTCTCGGTCCCCTCCACGGCCAGCCACTGACCGTCGGGACTGAACGCCACGGCGTCCGTCCCGCCGTTCGGTTCCTGGTAGGTCCAGCGGGGACCGGCGGCGGGCGGATCTTGCACCGGCCAGAGCTGGAGAACCCCACCACTTAGCGTGGCGACACTCGCGCCGTCAGGGGCGACAGCATAGCGCTCAGCTTTTGTCTGCGTGAGCTGCGTGGGCGCAGCACCGCTGCCGTCTCCTGCGATCCGGGTGATCGATCCGGCTTTGTCCAGCACAACGAGGTGCTGCCCATCGGGAGCAAACTGCGCGGGCGCATTCCCGCTCGCCGTGGTATAGACCGGCTGCTCCGGCGCGCCGTGCGGGATGAGCAGCGTTTGTACCCGCGCCAGCCAGCCCGCCTGGAGCAGCAGCAGGCTGGCGATCAGCAGCACCAGGAAGGTGATAATCCCCCAGGCCAGCCGCCGCGTCCCGGCGCGAGACCCAATAACCGGGGCCGGCACCAGCGGCACCAGCACGACCTGGATCACGCCGCTGAGCACGAACAGCCCGGCCAGGACCGGATAGAACAGCAGGGCGCGGGCCGGGGTGGTCGGGAACGCATAGGTGAACAAGGCAAAGAGGACCGGCGGGACGTTCAGCACCCAGGCCAGCCGGTGGACCGCTACCGGGCGGCCACACACGGTGCAAGGCACCGGCAGGGCCGACCGCAAAAAGGGTTTGCGCCGCCAGGGGATGCCGGGCTGGCCGCAGTAAGGACAGGTGCAGGCGTTCATCCGGGCCTCATCGTTCGCGTGGATGGCTGCAAAAGGATCAAGAGCCGGTAAGCCGGGTGCGGCGCCGCCGGGCACGCAGGCCGATCAGGCTGAGCAGCAGCAGGAGGCCCGCCAGCAGCCCGCCCCCGAACAGCGCCTGCCCGGAGAATCGCTCCTCCGGGCAGGCGCTGCCGGGAGCGGCCCCGATCGAGGTATTGCGGCAGTAGACCATGAAGTCCTGAAACCCCTGCCAGGCTTGCGGCCCCGTGCTGGGGTCATCGCGGGCCTCCGCGAACGTCGGGCGCAGCGGTTGCACCGGGTCGGTCGAAAACGTGACCTGATCCAGCCCGATGGCGGGACTCAGCTGCGGTTTGCTGTGGTACAGGCCGGACGATTCCAGCATCAGTCCCCGGTCAGCATAGATAAAAGTGACGGTATAGAACGGCCCGTCGCCGTGCATCCCATAGAATCCGGTGGCGTGAATGTGGCTCGGCTCCCCGTAGGCGGCGATCACCTGGCCGAGGGTGAAGCCGGTTTGCGCGCCGGGGATCGCGCCGAAGCCGGGCTGGATGTCGGTGACAATGGCCGGGCCATGCCTCTGGTCATAGAGAATCTCCCCCCCGTATTCGCTGCCCCACCAGCGCCACTGAATGTAGCCGCGGTGGTCCTCCGGCGCACCGGCGGGGCGCGTGAGCACGCTGGCGGGTTGGATGCCCGCGTTTTGCTGCAACAGGCGCAGCGTCTCGGTAAGGGTGGTCTGGCCGAGCGTGATACCTTCCCAGCAGGGGGGCGCGCAGGGCGTCCCCATCAGCCAGTGCCGTTCGTAGCCCGGCGGCGGGCGGGCTGGCCCCGCGTTGCTGGGGCGCGGCGTCGCGGTCGGGAAGGGCTGCGGGGTACCCGCAGAGTCGTCCGCGATCTTGGCGACAAACGCGTTGCGGATACCCACGTTTGCCGTCTGGAACGGCGTGCCCGCCAGCGGGAAATCGGGCGAAGGCGCGTCCGCCTCGCCGGTGATGGTAACCGCCCCCACCCCATCCACCGCCAGGTCGTTGAGCCGCTCCCAGCCCACGCCCCCGAAATAGGTCGCGTAGCGCACGCCCGCACCCCCCGGCGCGAGCTTGACGATGAAGGCGTCGGTCACCATCCCGGTGTTGTCGCCGCCATAGTGATCCTGGAGCGGGCGGACCAGCGGGAAATCCGCCGAACTGGTCTCCCCGCCGACATAGATGTTGCCCGCCGCGTCGTGCCCGATCCCCCGCCCGCGATCTGGCCCGCTGCCGCCCAGGTAGGTAGCAAAGACCAGCCGCTGCCCATCCGGAGCCAGTTGGGCGACAAAGGCGTCGAGCAGATCATCGGGGAAACGGCTGGTCGGCACCCCGTTATTGAACACAGCCTGGACCGGCTGGGCCAGCGGAAAGTCGGGCGAGGCGGTGGTGCCGACAATGGTGGCCTGGCCCGCCGCATCTACGGTGATCGCCGTCCCGCTTTCCTGTGCCCGCCCGCCCAGTGCCACCCCGCCGGCGCTGCCGCCCAGGTAGGTGGAGTACTCCAGGGCCGACCCGTCGGGCCGGAGCTTCGCCACAAACGCATCGCCTCCGCCCTTGCTCTGCGGTTGGAACGCCCGTACCAGCGGAAAGTCGCCGGAAAGGGTCGAGCCGGTGACGTAGGCCGCCCCAGCTCCGTCCACGGCGATCCCGTTGCCGTTGTCTGCGCCGCTCCCACCCAGGTAGGTGGCATAGAGCACCCGGCTCCCGTCGGGGGCCAGCTTGGCGACAAAGGCGTCACCGGCCCCACGCCCCGAACCAGCGAAGCGTGCCTGGAGGGGGGCCACCGTGGGGAAATCGGCAGAGCGCGTCACCCCGGTGACATAGGCTGCCCCCGCCGTGTCCACCGCGATCCGGTAGCCGCTGTCATAGTCGCTGCCCCCCAGCAGCGCGGCATAGATCAGGGTCGCGCCATCGGGGCTGAGCTTGGCGACGAATACGTCGGCATCGCCCCGCACGGTCGTCTGGATCGGGCTGTTCTTCGTGCGAAACCCCTCACGGGTCGACCCGGTGAGATAGATATTGCCCGCCGGATCAACCGCGATGCCTTCGGTGACCGTCTCGTAGCCGCTGCCGAAATAGGTCGCGTAGACCAGTGCCGACCCATTGGCGGTGAACTGGGCAATATACCCGTCCCACAGATCGCCACTGTGGCTGCGGTCGTAGGGGTTCTTCAACGGCAGCTGCTGGTCCGAGGTCATGCCGGTGATGATGGCCTGGCCCGCCGCGTTGAGGGCAAGCGCATCCCCGCTGGTGCTGTTGCGCTCTTCGGTGCTGGTGCTACCGTAGTAGGTGGAGTAGACGAGCGTGGGGTGGGCGGCTCCCGGCGGCGGAGTCGGCGCGGCAGCGGCCCCACTGGCCCACCCCCCCTCGCTGCTCACCAGGAGCAAGAGCAAGACGCCCAGCCCGCTAAGGATGCGCTGTTGCATAGGTCCTCCGCCCACCAGATACGGGAGCAACATCCCCCCGCCGGGTCACCGCCGCGCACCGGTCCCTTATTATAGCACAGTCCTTCGTAGAAACACGAGGCGATAAACCTCAGACCAGGCAATGTAACGCGGGATTTGCACATCAATAGCTTGAATAGTCGCCCAGGAAGATGGATGCGACGGCAAATGCAACGTGGGGCGAGGCCCGCCAGGGTGGCGTGGATCCGGAAGTCCGCTACGTCCCAGATCCAACTTGCTTCAGCGGCGGCATACAGTGGCTTTGTTGTGCCGCCGCGTGAGTCGCAGACGGGCTGCCGCCCTCGTCGCGCCGCAGCACCGCACTGTCGTCCTACCGGGCACGGGCAAACAGCCGGGTACCGTGCCATCATCGGCTACAGGCAGCCCACCTGGTGTGTGCTGCGCGGTAGGCCGGGATACGGCGGTAGCGAGATGGAGGGCTATCCGGTGACGCACACTGCTCTAGTGGACAGCGGCGGGCCAGGGTAGCGGCCACCGTGGGGGCAAATCAGGCCTGCGGGCCTGATCTACGGTGGCGGATCATGGTCGAGATTGAGCTGTCGGTGTTGAGCCGCCAATGCTGCGGGCAGCGGCTCAGTAGCGCAGACCGATTGCAGATGGTGGTGACGGCGTGGGCGACGGCACGTAACGACGCGCACGAAACGGTGCAGTAGCAATACATCACGCTAGCTGCGCGGGCTAACGAGCATGATACACTATGGTAACGGCCTGGTGGTTAGTAGTGCGGCGCTGCAACTGCGGTAAACGTAGCGGCCCTGGCTCAACCGGGCACCACGATCTTGATCAGGCCGCGGCGTCATCCCCAAACCTGGGACCCTGCCCCATTCCGCCTTTCGCCCGCCGTGGTGGATACCCCTAGCAAATATCCCTCCGGAGGTTCTGCTATGGGCACGCCCAGTGAACAGTTCATCACCACCATGAAGCTGCGCGAACTGCGCAAACAGCGGACCCACTTCCACAGCGCCTATACCACCCTCGCGACTCAGGTCGCCGCCGCTCCGGATGAGCCGGCGCGGGTCCAGGTGCTCTATGACGGGTTACGGGCTATCCAGTTTGCCGACCAACCGCTCCATCCCACCGTCGCCAACCTCGACCCGCTCCTGCTGACTGCCGCCCACGGGCAAGCCCCGCCTGCCACCCTCGCCTATTGGCGCGCCGCGCTGGACACCGAACGGGTCCAGGGTGCGCGGCGGGCGGAGTTGGTCTATCTCTTCGGTGCCCTCCTCGAAGAATGGAGTTTCACGCCCCGCCGCGACCTGGCGGCCCAGGCCGAAGCCCAGGCACAGCGGGGGCACCTGCTGCAACATCTCCTCCACCCTCCCGCGCCCACCGACCCCACGCGCCTCACGGCCTGGTGCGCCTCCTGGGGCGGCACCCCTGCCGAGCGTGCCCCGTACTGGACCGACACCGTGGGCGCGCACTGGCGGGGGCGCGTCACCGGGGGCGAAGTCACCACCGCCTTGCAGGCGATTGCGACGGACCGCGACCGGGCACCCTCCCGCCGCCGCGAGGCGCGCCAGCTCGCCACCCAGGCGGTGCTGGTGAAAGAACTGGCCGATGCCCTGACGATCCAATTAGACCAACTCGATACCTGGACCTGGCCGGCGGGCGGCGTGCGCACGATCGCCCGCTGGAATCATCGCAAATGGCGCTTATTCTTCGATGAAGATCTCCCCACTGCCTGTCTGCTGGAGTTGCTCGGCACCCGCTGGAGTACCGCGGTCCAGGACTTCTTCCCCTATCTGGTGCGCTGTGAGGCCGCCCGCCGGGAGGCCGCCCGCGCGACGGGCGACGAGGAAGAGGTCGAAGTGTTGCGGGAGGATCGCGCCAATCGCATCGAGTACGGCTCCGTCCTCACCCGCCGCCAGACGCTGCGCCGTAAGCTCCAGGCCCGCAACCAGCAGGGCGGCTACCGGGCATCCGGCGACCAACCGTTGTTGCAGGCGATCCAGTGGGTCCAGGCCGAAATCCAGCTGGCGCGGGCGGCGTTTCCCGATGAGCCGCTCTATGTGCTCAAGGCCGATCTGGCCGATTTCTATCCCAGCCTGCCGCATGCGCTCCTGCTGACTCTTTTGGCCGCCTGTGGGCTGACCCCCGACCAACAAGCGTTTTTCGCCCGCTGGCTGGCGGTACCGTTGCACACCGAGCAGGCGGTCCAATCCGCCACGCGCGGCGTGCCGACCAGTCGCCGCTTGAGCCACTGTCTGGGGGATCTGGTGCTGCGGCTGTTGGACACGGCGTTGGACAGTATCCCCACCGTGCAGACGATCCGCGTCGGGGACGACCTCTGCCTGGTGACCCCCTCTGCGGATGCCGCCCAGCAGGCGTGGGACACTGTACAGGCGTTTTGTGCCGCGACCGGGCTACAGCTTAATGCCGAGAAATGTGGGGCTATGGCAATTGGCGGCCCCCTCCCCGCCGGCCTGCCGCCCACGCCACCCACCTGGCTGCTGCTGGCGCTGGATCCGCACGGCACCTGGACGGTCCACGCCCCCGCCCTGCGCACCTACATTGAGGCCGCCCGCCAGCAAATCGCCGCCGCGCCCACACTAATCGCGCAGGTCGAGAGCTACAACCGCCAAGTCGGTTACCTGAGCATGGCGGTCGCCTTGGATGCCGCCCTGGGCCCCGCCCATCGGGCCAGTGCGGTGCAGGCGCTCTTCACCTTCGCGGGGACGGTCGGCGCGGCGGGGGCCAGCATGATCGCGGCGCTCCAGGCGCAGATCACGGCATGTTTTCCCGACGTCAGCGCGCTGCCCGAGGTGCCGGAGGCCTGGTTTTACTGGCCGCTCACCGCCGGAGGGTTAGGCCTGCGCCAGGTGAGTATCCTGGCCGTGCAGGTCGTGCCGCCGCGCCAGGAGGCCCGGCCCCCGGCGGTGCCGCCCCGCCGCCGGGCCACCTGGGACCGGCGGATGAACGTCTGGTCCCGCTACTATGAGAGTCTGTTGGAACCAGCGGTGCAGCGGCTCCCGGTGACGGGGACGGTCATGGAAACCCAGGTCGAAGACTTCATCGCCCGTGGGGCCGAGTTGAGCGCCGGGGGGCAGGAGACGCTGGCGACCTACTGGCGGTGGGTGTTGTATCTGGATGGCCCGGAAATCCTGCATGCATTGGGAACGTTCCGCTTCCTGATCACCGAACTGGTGCCGGTGCAACTGATCACCGGGGGCCGCCTGGGCACAGACGAGGGCGAAGAGCCGCCCGGCTCCGTTTAAGGACCGGTGTCCCCAGCGTTTTGGCGGGCGATCGTCGCGCCTAAGCCACGCCGCACTCACCCACTAAAGCATCCGCCCCGCCAGTGTGGTTGCGTTGCGCCCGTGCGGCGTGGGTCTGGCCGTGTTCCACTCCATAAAACTGCGTGAAGCCGCGATAATACGTTGCGATCGTCCCAATCGGTCCGGCCCTCTCCTCCTGCCGCGCGGATCGCCCGGTGATCGCCAGGGGTGGTGGATCCAACTGTCCGGCGCCGCCCCGCGTCGGTCAGGGCGTACCGGGGGCCTGGTAGCGTACCGAGCCGATGAATGCTGGCACCTGGCCCTCGCAGTGCTGCTCGAAGTTGGCAGCGAACCGCTCGACCGCATCGGAGCCAGGACCACGCACCAGATCCAGCACCTGGAAGGTGCCGTTCGTCCTGTCACAGGACTGGGTGTGGATAATGTCCAGCCAGGGTCGACCTGGTGGGTGGTTGTTTTTGCCTGCTGCCAGCCCATAAATGCCTACGTCCAGTGGACGATCCCGCGCAGCAGCGAAGAGGAATTGCCAAGGTATCTGCTCTGGGATGTTGAGTTCCAGTGCGACGCCTCCCTGCGTTTGATCGGCGCGGAAGCTCCCATTATCCGGGGTCAGAACGAAGCTCTGGCCGTGCCCAATGAGATCTTCAGCATCACTGCTGGCACAAAAGTAGGTGGTGCGCCCCTGGAGCGCCGGGTTGTCGAGGCAGGCGGCGGCGAGCGGCGGGGGCGCGACGGGAGGCTGGGGCGTGGGCGGGCGCGCCGGATCGGGCGTCGGTAAGGCGGACCCATCGGGCGCGTGTGTTGCCTGATAGAGGAAGAAGCCCCGGATCATGTTTCCCATGCAGACCTGCTCAAACGTCACGGCGATCCGCTCTATGGTGTGCTGGACCGGCTCATACACGATCTCCCGCACGGCGAAGTGCCCGCGGCTCGATGGGTTAGTGGGGCCGCACATATAGTTACCCTGAAAGGAGATGTCCAGGTAGGGCCGGTGGAATGGCGGGCCGATCGCCGTATCGTACACGCCGGGCAGCACCTGCGGCTGGTCGGCGAGGGCCATGACCACGGTCAGAATGCGGTCATCTAACCCCGCCTCTAAGCTCACCGCTGATCCATTTTGCACAAAGGCAGCTAACCGGGTGTCATCCTCGGTTAGGGCGATCACCTGCGGCGTCGCGTCGGGAAGGACCGATTGGAACTCCACACAGAACTGGGTGGCCGGACTATTCAACAGGGCGTCGCGCCCACACGCAGCGCCGATGTCGGGCGCGACGGGCACGGCGGTCGCCGTCGGGAGGTGCGCCGCATCGGGGGTCGCCACCGGCTCCCCGGTTGGCCCAACCGTCGCCTGGTAGAGGATCGTGCCGCGCAGGGGGGTGGCGGCTTTGGCGCAGGTCAGGGAGAAATTGAGCGCCAGGTGCTGGATCTTATGTGTCTGCGCATCATATTGTATCTCCAGGACCTCTAATTGACCCGACTCCGTACAGTCCCACGACAATGACCGGGCGTGTAATTCAGCCAAATCGCCATAGGCGCGATCACCCACTGCATACCGCCCGACCGTCCATAGCTGCCTGGAGGGCGGGGACAGGGCGATGCGCCAGTCTATTTGCGTGTTATAGACATGAATGTTGATCTGGCTAGACATGCCTCCGAAAAGCGGGCCTGGGCTATCCCCAAAGTTGAATTCGGGCTCGACTGCGGAGTCATCGAGGGTGAGCAGATCCTAGTGAGCGGGTGTCTGCTCGATGGTGGGGACGTCAAAGCAGCCGAAGGTGCGCTGGCCGACCACGCGCGGGTCGTTGGTGCAGAGAGGCGATGCCAGTTGGGGTGTGCCCAGGGGCGCGGGGTTGGCCGACGCGGTCGTGGCCGTGCTGACCGGTTCATCGACCGGGGCGGTCGTGGTCGGCAGCGTGAAGCGCGGCGCCGTGGGGAACGCGGTGGACGGTAGAGCCTGCGCGGACGGTAGGTCAGCAGGCGGGGTCGGCGTGTCTGCCAGACGGGTCGGTGTGTCTGCCAGACGGGTGGGCGGCAGGTCTAGGGGCGCAGTGGGCGGTAGCCTGGTGGGGGAAGGAACGGGCGGCTCATCCGCCGGGCGGGTCGCCACCTGATCGAGGGTGGCGGTAGGGGGCGCGGGGGTCAGGGTGGGAAGGACCGGCGTCGGCGTCGGGGTATCCGCCGTCGGGCCACATCCGATGCTCACCAGCAGAGTTAGGAGGATCACCAACCGAATCAGGCGATCAAACGAACAGCGCATCAACCGAGCCTCAGCTTTCTATGGGGATTGAGGAGCACACGGATCGAAATAATGCAGGATGCGACCCTGCGCCGCCAGCGCCCAGATATTACCAGAGGCGAGCGGCGCGATCCCGTAAAAGATATCGGTGGGCGGGATATCAGCCGGCACGGGAAGCCGCTGCCAGGTCTGTCCATCCCAATGGAGCAACGTCGGCATCCCGGTATAGCCCGCGATCCAGACCTTGTTCGCCGCCCGCGCGACCACCAGGCCGAATCCGATCTGGTCGGTGGGCGCGGCAGCCAGATCAGGAAAAGCGAGCGGCGTCCAGGCCCGCCCATCCCAGTGCAGGATCCAGGGCTGGTGGGGGTCCGAGAACGGGTAACTGCCCACGGCCCAGGCGTCAGTTGCGGTGACCGTCGCCACATCCTGCAACCACGCGCCTCCCGCAGGCACCAACACTTGCCGCCAGGCCGTGCCGTTCCAATGGAGGGCTACACTGGCGATGCCGGGGGCCACCCCGCCACTGCCCATCGTGCCTACCGCCCACACATCATTCGTTGCCCGCGCCGAGACGCTAAAGAGCCGGGGATAGCGGCCAACATCGGGGACCGGCACCTCCCGCCAGGTCTGTCCGTCCCAGTGGAGTGCGATAGCGGCAAGGTCAGTGAGGCCCTGTATCCCACGTTCGCCAACGGCCCAGGCATCCCCTGGACTGATCGCCGCGATCCGGTAGAGGTTGAGATCGTTCTGCTCATCGGGCAAGGGCGTCTGCCGCCAGGTGGTGCCATCCCAATGGACCAGGTGGGGCCGCCGTTGGACTTCGATCGAATCTCCACTACCCAGCGCCCAGACATCGTGCGGGCCGCTGGCCGCCACATCGGCGAATTGGAGGATGCCCGCCTGGGCATCCGGCGGCAGGGCGATCTGTCTCCAGCCCCGCCCGTCCCAGTGCAGGATCAGCCCTTGCGGGCTGCCCGATCTCTCCTGGCTCCCCACCGCCCAGATATCGGTGGAACTCAGCGCCGTCAGGTGTTGTAGCCCGGTGCTCAACCGTGTGGTCGCGGCCTCCGGGATAATGGTGGTGCGCCAGGACAGGCCACAGGTGCCGGGCTGGCCTTTCGCCTGGTACTGCCCGGTGCCCAACTGGGCCAGCAGCACGTCATAGGGCGGCGCGTTCTCGGGATGGGCCTCGAACACGGCGCGCTCGAAGTACTGGACCACATACAACTGCCCGTCCAGATCGCTGCGCTCGGTGAACTCCTCACTGATCGGGTAGCCGAACTGGGCCAGGCCGCCCTGCGCCGCCCAATAGCGCCGGAAGCGCCCACCCACCGCGTGCTTCGTCGGGGCAAAGTACAGGCTGTTGTCCGGACTGCGGCGCTGGCCGGGTGCTCCCTGCGGATATTTCTGCTGATAGCGCAGCGTACCCAACTGGGTCAACAGCACATCATAGAGCGGCGCATTCTCAGGATGCGCCTCGAACACAGCACGCTCGAAATATTGAACGGTATACGGGCGGCCATCCAGGTCACTGCGGGTCGTGAATTCTGCCGAAATGGGATAGCCCTGCACGGCCAGCCCGCCGTGCTGCTGCCAGTACTGCCAGAAGGCCCCGCGGACGGTGTAGCCGGTTTCGGGGAAGGTATGGGCGAGCGTCTGCCCTTGCACCGGGGTTGCCAGGCTCAGCCCGCCCAGGAGCAATAGGATCAACCCCCACCCGCCCAGCCAACCCTTGCTGTCGGGTCTATTCACGTTCCACCTCCGGATGTTCCCCCGGCCGTTGCCAGCGGTCATTGCGATGTTCGTGGGGCGGCATGATCTGGCCCACTTGGCTTCAGCATCTCCAGTCGCGGGACCTTGCGTATCCTATGCTATTTTCAAACGGTTGTCAATATTTGAGTGGAGCATTTATGGTAAAATAGACGTACTCTGCTGCACGGGGAGTGTACTTATGCTGACGAACCCCCCTTTTGATGACGCGACAAAACAGGAATTGGCCCGCCTGTTAGCCGAGTCCTTCCCCACGCCCGCTGATATGGCGCGGTTAGTCCTGGATACCCTGGACCAACCCCTCGCGGCGCTGGGGGCTGAACACGAGAATAGTCCCGCCTTGTGGTTGCAGGTGATCGACGAGTGTCTGGCGCGGGGTAGTGATCTCCTGGGCCACCTGGTGATGGGCGCGGTCGAAACCAGCCCCCAGCAGATCGCGCTGCGGGCTGTGGCCGCGCGCCTGGGCTTCCTCGCCCTGCGGGCCGATCCGGCGCTGCTCCGCACCCGGTTTGCCGCCGCCGAGGCCGCACAGGAGTGGGATCGCGCCATTAACCTGGGTGAGCGCCTGTTGCGGAGCGATCCGCAGCAGGCCGATGTGCGGACCCGCGTCGCCGCCACGTACTTCCAGCGCGGGCGGCATGACCACTCGCCCGGGCGGGATGATGCGCGTGCGATCCTCAGCTACACGCGGGCGATCGAGTTGGATCCCGGCCAGGCGGAGTACCACCATTACCTGGGCATCAGTTACAGCAATGAGCAGAACAACCACCAGGCGCTCGCCAGCTTCACCCAGGCGATTACCCTGGACCCCCGGCAGCACCGGTACTATGCGGCGCGGGCGCGGCTCTACGACCGTATCCGCGCCTATGACCGGGCGATTGCCGATTACACCCGCTGTATCGAACTCGCCCCAGAAGGGAGCGATTACCGCCGGGATCGCGGCTTCAGCTACCACAACCGGGGCGACTACAGCCGGGCGATTGCCGATTTCACCCGCGGCATCGAACTCAAGCCACAGAGCGTCCTGTACTACGAGGCGCGGGGCTTTACCTACCACGCGCAGGGGGACTACGCGCGGGCGATTGCTGATTGGACCCGGACCATTGGCTTGCAGCCGGACCACGCGGAGTACTACTGGGAGCGGGGCCGGAGTTACTGGCAGCAAGCGGAGGTGGACCGGGCGGTGGCCGACTACGCGCGGGCCATCGAGCTAGCCTCCCCGCAACACCAGTTCAGCCGCGGTCCCTGGGTCATGGAACACCCCCCTACCCTCACCAACTGGACCCCGGATCAGGAGCCGCCGGGCGGGGCCTCGGCGGTCCAGCGGGCGGCACACTACTGGATGCAGGGGGTGCGCGAGGCCGCACAGGGCAAGCATGACTCGGCGCGGGTCGTCTACACGTGGGCGATTGAGTTGGACCCGCAGCGAGGCCGCTACTACTATGGGCGGGGCCTCAGCGCCCACGCGCTGGGAGACGACACCGCAGCGGTGGCCGATTACACCCAGGCCATCGCCGGTGACCCCCAGCAGGCGGAGTATTACTGGGAACGGAGTGCCGCCTACCTGGCGCAAGGAGAGACAGCGCAAGCCCAGGCCGATTTTGCCCTGGCGCTGGCCCGCGTCCCCCATCCCGCCGATTTCCTCCACGCGCGCGCCGCCGTCTACTGTGAACATGAGGACTACGAGCGGGCGATTGCCGTCTACGCCCAGGCGATCGCCCGCGAGCCCCAACACGCCGCCTACTATTATGCCCGTAGCACTCTGTACCGGACGATACACGACTACGAGCGGGCGATTGCGGACGATACCCGGGCCATCGCGTTGGACCCGCAGGCCGCCCCATCTTACTGGCAGCGCGGCGAGAGTTATCATGCGACCCAGGATTATCCGCAGGCGATTGCCGACTACACCCAGGCCATTGCCCTGGATCCGCAGCGGGATTTTTACTACGATTCGCGGGGCAGGAGCTACCGCCAGATGGCGGATTATGACCGGGCGATCGGCGACTATACGCGGGCGATCGAACTGGATCCGCGCGAGGCCAAGTACTACTGGCGGCGGGGCCAGTGCTACGCCGGAAAAGGGGAGGATGACCAGGCGATAGCCGACTACACGCGGGCCATCGAACACGCCCGACATCGGAACCCGGCCCAGTACTATTATGCGCGGGGCCGCAGTTATCACCACAAAGGGGACCGGGAGCAGGCCATCGCCGACTTCACCCGCGGCCTCCAGTTGGCCCCGCGTCAGGGTCGGTCGCACCGGGTGCAAATCAGGGTTTACTATGACGACGGGGACGGCACGCGGGGGTTCACCGAGTACATGCTGGCGGGCGGGCACGAACCGGGGCAGGGCGCGTACTATTATGAGCGCGCGATCAGTTACTGGTGGGAACACGATTATGCCCAGGCACTGGCCGACCTCACCCAGGCCATTGCCCTAAATCCGGAGCGCGCCGATTTCTATTGGGCACGAGGCCAGATCTACTACGCCCAGGGGGAGTATGATCAGGCGTTGGCCGAATGCACTCAGGCGATTGCGGTGAACCCGCAGGGGGCCGGTTACTACTATTGGCGCGGGAAGAGTTACTATGAGCTGGGGAACTATGACCAGGCCATCGCGGAATACACGCGGGCGATCACATTGTACGCCGAAAATGCCGATTATTATTGGCGGCGGGGCATCTGCTATCGCCAGAAAGAAGAATACGACCAGGCGCTCGCTGACTACATGCGGGCCATCGCACTAAACCCCCGGCAGGCGGCGTACTACCGGGCACGGGGCATTGTCTACCACCAGCAAGGGGACTATGAGCGGGCCATTGCCGACCACATCCAGGCGATCGCGCTAGCGCCGGGCTGGGCCGATTACTACTGGGAGCGGGGCAAATCATATGGGTTAAAAGGGGACTACCCGCAGCTGATGGCTGACCTGACGCAGGCGATCACGTTAGACCCGCGCCAGGACGAATACTACTGGCAGCGCGGCCTCGCCTACCAGCGGCAAGGGGATTGGGCGGGGGCGATCGCGGACTTCACACAGGCGGGCGAACTACAACCGCAGCACGCCGACTACCACTGGCAGCAAGGTGCGAGCTACCGCGAGCACGGCGACTATGCTGCGGCCCTCACGGCCTACAACTGCGCCATTGAGCGATTAGCGCAAGACGACCGGTATTATGCCGGGCGGGGTAAGACCTATCAGGCGATGGGCGAGGATGACCAGGCAATTGCCGACTACACGCGGGCCATCGCGTTGAACGAGCAGCGCGCCGCGTACTACGGGTGGCGCGGGGAGAGTTACCGCACGCAAGGAGATACGGTGCGCGCCCTGGCCGACTACATGCAGGCGATCGAACGGGCACCCCAGGAGGGGTCGTATTATTGCAGCCGAGGGCGGATCTATCAGGCCCTGGGCGACCGAGACGCGGCCCGGCGCGACTTCGAGCGAGCGGTCGCGTTGGGCGACGAGGCAGCCAGGGATGCGTTGAACGCATTATAGCCAGCGGCGGCCCGGTTGACGAAGCATAAGGATGGTGTAGACGACAGGTTTAACGCCCGGGGCGTGGGTACGTCAACGTCGACGAGCAGCGATATCGCGGTGCTGGCGCTCACAGCCAGGGCGGACGACCCCGCCGATACGGCCAACGCTCCTGGGGAAGCTAATGCGCCCGCCGATTTTCGGCAAGATCCGCTGAACGTCTCGGGACGAAATCTACTATGAGACTGTATGGATAGTTTAACGGTTGTTATGTGATCCATAAATTGCTGAATCAGACACTCCTCCCTGGTGCAGACACACTCCTTATTACCTGCTGTATAATGTCCCCCACCCTGCTGCGTTCGCCAGTTTCGCAAAGCCTTCCAGATTCTCGATAGTGCCGGGCGTCTTAAGCGTAGCTTTCGCGTAACCAGCACGGGTTTCATGATTTGGCGAGCCAAAATGAGCCGACCTATCCGAAGGCTCCAGTCCCGTGGCCCCTTGAATGGCCCCGTTGGTCCAGGGCGGAAGTCGGTGGAACGTTGCCAGGCGTGGAGTGCGCGGGCGCAGCGCAACCACATTGGCGGGGCGATCCGGGCGGTCGTGCGGCTGGAGTATCACCGCCTCCGCACGGGCACGACGTGGTTCACGACGAAATTGGACAGTATTCGCCCGGCGATCCAGCAGTATCGGACCCGTCCCAGTCCCATCCTCTATGGCTTTGTGCAGGTCAGCGGTGCTCATATGCGGGCAACTGCGCACGTCCTAACTACGTCAAAATCCACGCGTGGCCCAGCAATCTGGGCCAGGAATGGCTCTCAGCACGGGTTCGCCAGTGTTATCCCTACAGGATGCGCCGCGGCCACCGCCTCTTGATCCTGCTGCTATAATACCATGGGGGACACCTGTTGATGCTGCGTTCCTGCGGTGTGCCGCGTTAGTGGTGGCCGGATTAGCCCAGGAGGATGCGACATGACCAAGCTGGATCCTACAGCCCTGGCGCGGGCGATTTTCACCGACATCTATGTTGGGGCCGACCCGGCGGCCATTGATACGTATTTTGCCCCCAATGTGGTCGATCATGGCCCGGTGGTCGGATCGGGTACGGCCATCGCGGCGCTCCATACCCAGTTCCGGCTCTTCTACGCCGCCTTCCCGGATTGCCGGGTGACTCTCGAAGACCTGATCGCCGAAGGCGACCAGATCGCCTTCCGCCTGACGCTGCGCGGTATCCACCGTGGCCGCTACCTGGGGGTCCCGGCCACCGGTCGGCATGTGCGGTGGGTCGAGATCCACTGGCTGCGCGTGGTCGACGGTCAGGTCGTGGAGCAGTGGCTCGAGCGGGATGCCCTGGGCCTGTTGGAGGAGTTCGGGGTCTTGCCCGCCCCGACCACGCCCGGCACCTTGCCCGGGCGCGCGGGCGAAATCCGCGGCCCCCTGCACGCCGCCCGCCGGTCGCGCCCCCGCCCCACCGAAAATAAAGCGATCATCCGCCGCTGGCTGGAAGAAGCCTGGAACGCGGGCAATCTGGCGGTGTACCAGGAGCTGATCCACCCGCACGCCGCCCGCCACGATCACCGCCAGCATCTCGGCTACGGGGCCCAACCGGCGGAGCGCGCCCGGATGGTCGCCACCATCCGCGCCGCCATCCCCGACATCCAGATAACTATTGCCGACCAGATCGCGGCGGGCGACAAGGTGGTCACCCGCTGGACGCTGACCGGCACCCACCAGGCGCCGCTGCTGGGGGTCCCGCCCACTGGCCAGCACGGCACAGTAACGGGGATCGACATCAGCCAGGTCGCCGGGGGCCAGGTCGTGGAAGATTGGTCGGAATGGGACCGCTTCGGCTTCCTGCGGCAACTCGGCCTGCTCGGAGCCGGGCCAGCGGGCTGAGCCGCTCCGCAGTCCGCGCGCCCCGCCGCAAACAGGGGCGATCCGGCGGCCCCAGCGCTCTTTTAGTACCTGGAACGCCGCCCGGTTGGGTGCCACCGGGTGGCGGTTCATGATCGGGATCGGACGGTGGTCCTCCCGTACTACGTTTGGTCGTCGAGAAATAGCACCGATAGCACGCGTTCCAGGAGCTTCTCACCAGTGCCGATCTCCTCTCAACGGCCCTTCGGCCTCTAGCCCAAGGCCGAATCCAGCAGCCCGCCCGCGAAGTGGACCCTACTACCCACCGAGTACTGTGCCCCTGGTGACCGGAACGTTCGGTTTATCCCAACGACGACCGCCGCGCCCCAGATCCTATTGCCAACGGCACCCCGCGTCGCATATGATAGAGCCAGGCCGCCCCGCCCCCATTTCCGCCCGCCCGGCCCCGCAACCACCCGCGCGCCGCTGTCGGGGTGGATCCGCACCACCGCCGCGCCAGCCAGAAAGGAACCGATCTATGGACTGACCCGTTTCCAGTCCCTTCAACCCGGGCGGGCTGTCCCCGTGCCCCCTGTAGCGCCGACCCCGCCCCCAGCCAGGAGAGGAGCACAATAATGGCAACCTTACCCACCACCCGCCGCCGCGGTCCGACCGGTTCGAGGCTGGTGCTAGCCGTGTTCGTCCTGCTTGCCCTCGCTGGCCTGGGAAGCGTCGTCCTCGCTGCTGCCGCCCCGCCCGCCGCGCTGCCCCCGCCTAACACTCCGCACTCTGCACTCCGCGTTCCACACGCGGCCCCGCCGCCCTGCTGCACCTACATCGTCACCGACACCCAGGGCATCCTCGTCCCCGGTGTGGTGGACAGCGGCAACCATTGCAACGACTGCGTGACCACTGTTACCATGCCCATCACCTTCACCCTCTACTGCACCACCTACATCTCTGGCACGCTGATCACCCTCAGCTCCAACGGCAACCTCCAGTTCGGCAGCGCCAACACCGACGCCACCAACACCTGCCTGCCCGCCCCCCCCGGCCTCAGCGGGCCGTGGGGCGACACCATCTTCGCTTACTGGTCCGACCTCGACACCACCAACGCCGCCCCCGGCTGCGCCGCCTACCCCAGCGGCTGCGGCATCTACGCCGCGATCACCCCCGGCAGCCCGCGCATCCTCAACCTCGAATGGCGCGCCGTCCAATTCGGCACCACCAACCTGGCCCACTTCGCCATCCG
>JBBSAN010000030.1:0-18971 GCA_038252265.1 Chloroflexia bacterium | reverse complement strand
GCGCCGGTTCGACGTTGTATTCGCTGCGCACATTGCGAATGGCGCGCACCACGTCTTGGACGCGGCCAAAGGCTTCGTCGGCAGCTTCATCTGGGCAACCCCCGTCTTGGGGCCAGCGGCTGATGATGAGAGCGCGACTGTCACCATTGAGCGAGGGGAGATTTTGCCAGATGGTTTCGGTGACCGACGGCATGTAGGGATGGAGCAGGCGCAGCGCCCGGTCCAGCGTCCACTGGAGCACGGCCAGCACATCCTCGCGCTTCTGGCCCCCTTCGTTCAGCGGCCCCTTGGCGTACTCGATGTACCAGTCGCAGAACTCGCCCCAGATAAAGTCGTAGATCTCCTGCCCGGCCTGCCCGAACTGGAAATCTTCCATCAACCGTTGCACGTCCGCCGTCAGCGTATGCAACCGGCTCAAGATCCAGCGGTCGGCCAGGGTGAGCCGCGCTGCCTCCGGCAGATTGCGGATTGCGTCATTCTCGCTGCTCGCGGCTCGCTGCTCGCTGCTCGCCGCCCCCGCCGCGCCCACGATGAAGCGGGTGGCGTTCCAGAGCTTGTTGGCGAAGTGCTGCATCCCCTGGAGGCGGGCTTCGCTGAACTTCATGTCGTTGCCGGGCGTGCTGCCGGTCATCAGGTTGAAGCGCAGCGCGTCGGTGCCGAACTGATCGGCGGCCACCAACGGGTTGATCGTGTTGCCGATCGACTTGCTCATCTTGCGCCCGATATCGTCGCGCACCAGGCCATGCAGGTACACCGTGTGGAACGGCAGTTCGCCGGTGTTCTCGATGCCCTGCATGATCATCCGCGCCACCCAGAAGAAGAGGATGTCGTAGCCCGTCTCCATCACCGACGTGGGATAGAAGGTTTTGAAATCCTCGGTCTCTTCCGGCCAGCCCAGCGTGCTGAACGGCCAGAGGCCCGACGAGAACCACGTATCCAGCACGTCGGGATCCTGCTCGATCTGCGTGTTGCCGCATTCGGGGCAGCGTTCCACGTGCTCCGGCAGCGCGTCGCTGCTGAACACGTGGCCGTTGGCACAGTACCACACGGGGATGCGATGACCCCACCACAACTGGCGGCTGATGCACCAGTCGCGGATGTTTTCCAGCCAGTAGAGGAACACTTTGCTGAAGCGTTCCGGCACAAAATGGAGGGTGCCGTCGTTGGCGGCGGCGATGCCCGGCGCGGCCAGCGGCTTCATGCTCACGAACCACTGCTTACTCACCATCGGTTCCAGCACCGTCTTGCAGCGTTCGCAGTGCGGCACCTGATGGAGATGGTCCTCGGTTTTCACCAGCAGGCCCAGATCGGCCAGGTCGGCCAGCACCTGCTCCCGCGCCGCCAGCACCGGCAGATCGGTGTAGCGCCCGGCGTTCTCGTTCAGCGTGGCGTCGGGGTTGAGCAGGTTGATCACTTCCAGCCCGTGCCGCTGGCCGATCTCAAAGTCGAGCGGGTCGTGGCCGGGGGTGATCTTCACCGCGCCGGTGCCGAAGTCGGTCTCCACCGCCGCGTCGGCCACGATGCGGATGGGCCGGTTCATCAGCGGCAGCATCGCCTTGCGCCCGATGTAGGCCTTCCAGCGCGGGTTGTCGGGATGCACGGCCACGGCGGTGTCGCCCAGCATCGTTTCGGGCCGGGTGGTCGCCACCAGGATCGCGTCGTTCGGGTCGTCCTCCATCGGATAGCGCAGCGTCCACAGGTGCCCCTGCTCCTCCTCGTTCTCCACTTCCAGGTCGGAGAGCGAGGTGCGGCAGCGCGGACACCAGTTGATGATCCGTTCGCCCCGGTAGATCAGCCCCTTGTCGAACAGGTGCTTGAACACCGTGCGCACAGCGCGGGCCGGGCCTGGGTCCATCGTGAAGCGTTCGCGGCTCCAATCGGCGCTGGCCCCCAGCCGCTTGTGCTGCTCGCGGATAATGGGGATGTACTTTCGCATCCAGGCCCAGGCGTGCTTGAGGAACTCCTCGCGCCCGATCTCGGCTCGGCTCAGGTCGTGCCGGGCCAGTTCGCGCTCCACCACATACTGGCCGTGGATGCCCGCGTGGTCGGTGCCCGGCAGCCAGAGCGTCGGGTCGCCCGCCATGCGGTGCCAGCGGATCATGATGTCTTCGATGGTCGCCGTCAGCGCGTGGCCCAGGTGCAATTCCCCGGTCACGTTGGGCGGCGGCATGATGATGGTGAACGGCTTGCGGTCGGGGTTGAGGCGCGGCTTGAAGTAGCCCTGTGCCTCCCACCACTCGTACCAGCGGCGCTCCACCTGGGTATGGTCATAGGCTTTCGCCATCTCACCCCGCTGCTGAGTCGCGGGGGCCGGGGTCTCGATCACGGGGTGCTCCTCCCACTTGCGTAAAATGCCAATCGAATGGCTAAAATCGTCCTCGTCCTGTTCATAGCGCTGGTCTTGCGCCAGCCAATCAGGGGTAAAACTGGTACTCTCCAACTGCGGGGCGCGCCGCCGCCACAGGGGAATTTCCTCTGGGTTCGTCTCGTTCGGGTTCATGGCAATTGCTCCTTAACGTGTATACATCGTTCAACCATCCAACAATGTCCACGCCAGGCGCAACCGCTGCGGGGGCGGACAGATCGCCCCCGGTAAACCCTCCTACCAACTGGGATAATTGAAACACTGCTATTGCTCCTACGTTAAACTAAATGGCGCAATACTTTCCATCCTTAATTTTCACGCCGCTATACAACAGCCCCACGATATTGGTGACAAGATCTTCATCTTCCACATTCATCAGCGCATGTACCAATTCCTCCAAAATGCAAGCTACTTGGAGGGGGAAGTTATATCGCATTAACTTATTGCAATCAATAAAGATAATATTATTGAGAAAAGCATTAATAACATCCTCTTTTGCTTCGTAGGTTAAAAAACCAGTTGGCGAATTCAACATAAAAGGACTAGTGGCAAAGAACATGTCCACTGGCCTCATAACCTTAATCATGGGAGCGATAATTTTCGTTGCAAGCCAGAACGCCTCTATTGTAGGTAACACTGTACGAGGCATAGACATAGCCTCAATGCACAAAAACGGGCGGATCTTATCGTCAATACCTTGCTTTATCTCATCTTTTGTAATAACTTTGGACTGTAACATTTTAAAACCTCCATGAAAATTTTAAAACATCGGTAGCGTTATTCAACTTCAGGATCTCTCCTATCCCCGCAACACGCTGAACCGAAAATACGTCGTCCGGCGCTGCACATAGTGGACGGCGGCGCAGGGGACAAGGCCAGTCGGTTGCCAGGTCTGCGTAGCCGCATCCCAGCGGGCGGGGGTGAAGCCTGCCTGGGCCAGGTCGAGCGGCGGCAGGGCCGGGTCGCGCTGCGACTCATCGCAGGCGGGCGGATCGAGCCAGCCCAGCGCCCGCCCCGCTGTCGCCGCCATCCGCAACACCGCCGGGATCGCGTCGTGGGGCGTCAGGCTCACCTCGGCGTAGGTCGTGCCGTCCACCCCGGCCACGCCATGCACCTCGGCGCGGAAGTCGGCATGGCCCACCGCCGTCGCCGCCTCGGCCAGCCACTCCTCCAGCTCGCGCGCCGTCCACTCGTCCCGTATTTCGATGCAGTACCGTGTGCGGTCCATAGTCGTCAGTAGTCAGCAGTCAGCAGTCAGTCGTCAGTACAGCGCAATCCAAAATCCGCAATCCAAAATCTAAAATAAAAAAGCCCTCTGTCCAGTATAAGGACGAGAGGGTTTCCCTTCGTGGTACCACCTTAATGCGGCCTGTGTGCGCTGCACACCAGGCCCTTAAGACCGCGCTAACGGGCGAACCCGGATGCAAGTAGTGGCCCCCACAGGGCGTTCCCCGCACCAACTCCCAGGCGACGTTCAGCCGCTACCACCTCCGCAGGCTTCCAGCCGATGACCCGCGTTCTCTGATGAGGTGCCGAGCGGCTTACTCCTCCTGCTCGACGTTTGTGTGCTATGTGATTGTGTTTCATTATAACGGGTGCGGGGCGGGGTGTCAATCGGTCGTTGGGCGGAAAGAGACGAGGGGCCAGGGTCAGAGCGACCCTGATCCACAGGCTGTTCATTTGCGCGCATCCTCCAGGCGAAAGCGCCCGCTCGATCCCGGCGGGAGCATGAGCAAGCCCTGGGCCTGACCTGGTGGCGACCGGGGCAGGCCCAGGGCTTTCCTGTAATTATTACCCGATTTTGACCGGCTATCAGTTCATATTTAATGAACCTCATTCCTAATGAACCACGGTCCTGGTGAGTGGCAAGAAGGATGGCACTCTTCTTGATAGGTAGGAATACGGATCTTGCCTTTGCGGCAAACCTCTATTAATTCTACACACCATCAAGGAGGATGTCTATGTTAAAAGGGTTAAAAGTATTGGGTATACTGGTGGCGCT
Organism: Chloroflexia bacterium; assembly: GCA_038252265.1. Lineage (GTDB taxonomy): Bacteria > Chloroflexota > Chloroflexia > QHBQ01 > JAICKM01 > JBBSAN01. Next base: position 14,604 of record JBBSAN010000030.1, on the reverse strand, counting down.
GATGGCGAGCCTGGTAGCAGTGCAGCCCGCTGCGGCAGCCTGTGATATTACCGGCACCGTGAACGGCACCGCATCCCCAACCACCGTGACGGTGGGCGACACGATCACATTCAATGCCCACGGGTTCCAGGCCGGCGAACCGGTCTCTTTCTGGTTTACCACTCCGTCGGGGATTATCGTGGGGACCCCGGCCCCGATCCCTGGTGGGGTGAACGCGGATGGCACTGTTGGCCCGCTGCCCCTGACTATCCAGGCAGCGCTGCTAAACCTCGGTACGGGTCGCTGGGCGATCACGTTCCAGGGGGCGACGAGTAACAACGTGGCGATCATGTACTTCTGCGTGATCAGCACCGCCGACGCGACCGCGACCGCGCAAGCCCCGGCGGCGACGAACACGCCGGTGCCCGCGACCGATACGCCGATGCCGCCGACCGCTGCGGCGACGAGCACAACGGCTCCGGCCCCCGCCGCGCCGAGTGGCAGCCTGAGCGTCACCGACCAGACACTGACCAACAACTCGGTGATGAACAACTAGCACACAGCGTCGCAGGATTCAAGCGTAGTGGTCCACGAGAGTAACCCGGACGGCTCGATCCTGCTGCCTGGCATCATCGGCAAGACGGCGATCAAGGCCGGGACCACGGCAAACGTGGTCATCCCGCTTGACAAGCAGGTCGCAAACGGCGCGAAGCTGTGGCCGATGCTCCACATTGACGTTGGGCAAATCGGCGTCTATGAGTTCCCCGGCCCCGACGTGCCGGTGGTGGTTAATGGCGACATCGTCATGGTCCCGATCATCGTCGCCGTGCCCGCCGCCCAGCCGACTGCCGCCCCGGCCACTGCCGTCGCCGCCGCGCCGAGCGGCAGCCTGAGCGTGACCGACCAGACGTTGACGAACAACTCGGTGCTGATCACCTCGGTCACAGCGTCGCAAGACGGCTGGGTCGTGGTCCACGAGAGCAACCCGGACGGCTCGATCCTGCTGCCCGGCATCATCGGCAAGACGCAGATCAAGGCCGGGACCACGGCAAACGTGGTCATCCCGCTTGACAAGCAGGTCACAAACGGCGCGAAGCTGTGGCCGATGCTCCATATTGACGCAGGGCAGATCGGCGTCTATGAGTTCCCCGGCCCTGACGTGCCCGTGGTGGTTAACGGCGACATCGTCATGGTCCCGATCATCGTCAACGTCACCCCGTCGGGCGTCGTGCCTGGGATGCCGACCACCGGTCAGACCGACCTGCCGTTGTTCGGGCTGGTGGCGTTGATCGCCTTGGGCATGTTGAGCCTGGGCTGGGTGGCGCGCCGCCGTGGCCTGGGGTCCAGCCGCTAGCCTCTGCTTTGCCCGCTAGCCAATCGGGGGAGCCACCGGTGCCTGTGCGCCGGTGGCTCCTCTTTTTAAGGCCGGGCCTATCGCCCTCGTGGGGCCGGTTTTGTGCGTGCGGTGGGTTCCCCTATAGACGCGGCGTGGGGACTGTGTTGACACCCGGCCCGCAGCCTGTATAATGGGGCTGAAGCACAATCTCATATCATATTCATTACGGCCCTTATTGGAGGATACGCCCCGTTGTTACCTCGCACCAAGATTGTGGCGACGCTCGGCCCTTCCTGCTGGGAAGAACCTATACTCCGCGAACTGTTAGTCGCGGGAGTCAGCGTCATTCGGATCAACTTTTCGCACGCCGATCACGACATTACTGCCGAGAAGATCGCCCTCCTGCGCCGGTTGGCGGCAGAGGAGCCGGGGCGCAATGTGGCGATTCTTGGCGACCTTCAGGGACCGCGGATCCGGGTCGGGGAGCTACCGCCGAACGGGGTCACCCTGATCGCGGGTAGCACCGTCACCTTGAGCGTGTATCCGGGGGGCGAAACGATCCCGGTGGACTATGCCGGGCTGCCCCGCGACGTGGCCGCCGGCGACACGATCCTGCTGGACGACGGCCTGCTGGCGCTCCAGGTGACGGCGGTGGACCCGGCCCAGGACCTGATCCGCTGCAAGGTGCTGGTGGGGGGGCTGTTGACCTCGCACAAGGGGATCAACGTGCCGGATCGCCCGCTGAGCGTGCCCACGCTGACGGCGAAGGACCGCGAGGATCTCTCGTTCGCGCTCCGCAACGGGGTGGACATGATCGGGCTGTCGTTTGTCCGTTCCGGGCCAGATGTGCAGGAGGCCCGCCGCCTGATTCAGGCCCAAACGTCGCGCCATGTGCAGATTATCTCCAAGATCGAGAAGCACGCCGCGCTCGCCAACTTCGGCTCGATCCTCACCGCGTCCGATGGGGTGATGGTGGCGCGGGGCGACCTGGGAGTGGAGATGGCCCCCGAACTGCTGCCCGCCATCCAGAAGCGGCTGATCGCGGCGGCGAACATGGTGGGCAAGCCGGTGATCACAGCGACGCAGATGCTCGACTCGATGATCCGCAACCCGCGCCCCACCCGTGCCGAGGCGACCGACGTGGCGAACGCGGTGCTGGACGGCAGCGACGCGATCATGCTCTCGGGCGAAAGCGCCACCGGGAAATATCCGCTGGAATCGGTGCAGATGATGGCGAAGATCGCCCTGGAAGCCGAGAACGTGTTCGACTATGAGGGCTGGGTGGGGCATAGCTCGGCCCAGGTGGGCCAGGCCGCGCGGATGCAAACCGGGTCGGCCCGCCGCCAGCGCAACCGTCCCAGCGACGCCCGTTGGATCGCCGAGAAAATCTGTTCGGCGGCAGACAATATCGCCGAAGAACTGTGCGCGGCGGCGGTGATTACCCTGACCCGGTCGGGCACCAGCGCCCGGCTGGTGGCGAAGTGCCGCCCGCGCAGCACGCTTGTCGCCATCACCGACGATCCCACCACCCAGCGGGCGCTGGCGGTGACCTGGGGCGTCCACGCACTGCTGCTCGAATCGTTTGGCGATACGGTCGAGACGCTGGCGGCGGCAGAACGGCTGGCCGTGGAGCGGGGCCTGGTGGCTCCCGGCGATCTGGTGATCTTCACCGGGGATCTGCCCCTGCCGCGCCCCGGCCAGACCTCGCTGCTCAAGGTTCATGTGGTGGGCGACCTGCCCGCCCTCTGAGAGGCTGCTATGCGGGCAACTGTGGGGCAGACCATCGCGCTTCGGCTGGCGCAAATGACTGCCGATCCGAGCGACAACAGCGAAGCGCGGGTCCAGAAGACGATCGTGGTGGGCAGTTCGCTCATCGCCGTCGCCACGGGCATCCTGTGGACTGGGCTGTACCTGGCGCTGGGCGAGGTCTGGGCGGCGGCGATCACCCTGTTCTGCTATAGCGGGCTGATGTCGTTGAACACGATCATCTATAGCCGGACCCGCAACTATCCCTGGTACTTCTTCTCGCAACTCTTCCTGGCCCTCATCCTGCCGGTCTTCCTGACGATCACCCTGGGGGGGCTGATCAATTCGGGCGCGGTCATCCTGTGGGCCTTGTTTGGGCCGTTGGGCGCGATTGTGGAATATGGCTGGCGGCGGGGGCTGGTGTGGTTCTGGGGCTATGGGGCGCTGGTGGCGCTCTGCGCGGTGTTGCCCGCCGCGCTGCTCGTCGGTGGCCCCCGCTCGTCCGACGTGGTCCTGCTGCTGTTCGTCCTCAACATCGTCGGGGTGTCCAGCTTTCCGTTCGTCACCCTGCGCTACTTTGTCACCGAGCGCGACCGGGCGTTCGGCCTCTTGCGCGTCGAGCAGGAGAAATCGGAAAACCTGCTGCTGAACATCCTACCCGCCGAGATCGCCGCCCGGCTGAAGGAAGACACCAGCACCATCGCCGACCACTACGACGCGGCCACGATCCTGTTTGCCGATGTGGTCAACTTCACCCCGCTCTCCACGATCCTCAGCCCGACCCAGGCCGTGGATTTGCTAAACGATATTTTCTCCCGCTTCGATACGCTGGCCGAGCAATACGACCTGGAAAAGATCAAGACGATCGGCGACGGCTATATGGTGGCGGCAGGCGTGCCCCGCGAACGCCCCGACCATGCCCAGGCGGTGGCGCACATGGCGCTCGAGATGCTGGCCTATATCCGCGCCCGCCCGGTGCTGGCGGGCACCCCGCTGGATATTCGCATCGGGATCAACTCTGGCCCGGTGGTGGCCGGGGTGATCGGGCAGAAGAAGTTCCTCTACGACCTCTGGGGCGACACGGTGAACACGGCCAGCCGCATGGAGTCGCACAGCGAACCGGGCCAGATCCAGGTGACGCAGGCGACCTATGACTTGATCAAAGATGAATTCGTCTGCGAACGGCGCGGCCTGATCCTGGTCAAAGGCAAGGGCGAAATGGAGACGTGGTATTTGCGCGGGGTCAAGCCGGGGCAGGCGCGTGCCGCGAATACCTAGCATTCAAGGGTTGAGTCAAGAACTCTCCACGAGATTTTACCACCCTCTTCCACCTGATACGCAAGAAGCATGTAACCGCAATTATATCCATCCTCAAAGTAGGCATGAACCCACTTCGAATTCAATACTTGGATCTCCGATGGAAAACAAAAGCACATTTTCGAGCCATGCCAACCCTCATAAGGAATCAGTTCATTGTGTTGCTCCAGATCCGCAACAATATCGTTCAGCGGATCTTTTAGCCCTTTGCTCTTGAACTCGTCGATTAGTCGGGGGTTCAGTGATCGGGTGAGCGCCGTTGCTTTCAGATCGGCTACTGAGGTTTGCAAACCGACGACCTGTGCTTTCACATTGGCGGCTTCAGCCATGAATGTTTTCTCGCGCTGTTCCGTGGTAGATAGCTGGCTTTTGCAGTTACTAATGTCGGTTTTGAGCGTCTCCCCTTGTGCTAAGGCCTTGTCTGCTCGGCTTTCACAATCCCCCAGCTGTGTTTGTAGTTCCTTGCCTTGTTGCGTCATATCGTCCACTTGGCTTTTGTAGTTGAGAACCGTCGCCAACAGGGTGAGGCTGACGAGGGCAAGTATGGCAGTAGCGATCTTCCATCTCAAGCGTCCAGCGTCGGATTTAGGAGGATTGGTCATGCGGATGTACTCCTGGCGGGGGAGCTTGGATGTGCTCATTTCCTGCTCATTTCCTGCTCACTGCCCGGCCTGGTAGGCGGCCCATAGTTCGGCGGTCAGCCGTTCGATGCCGTCTTTGAGATGGCGGCGGAAGGTGCTGAAGGGTACATCGGCTCGTTCGGCGGCCTGCTCCTGGCTGCCCGCCGGGACGATATAGGTGTGGTAGAGGGCCTGATAGAGCCGGGCGTCGCGCGGATTGGCCTGGAGCGGGGCAATCGCCTCGATCAGCAGGGCGCGCAAGGCCGCGCCTCGGTCGGCGGCAGACGCCCCGACCGGCACCCGGTAGCGGACCAGGGGGGTGCGGGTGAGCGGGCTGGCGGCCAGGGCGGCGGGACTGGTCAGGCTGTGGAGCGCGCCACGCACGGCGGCGGCAAAGGCGGTCTCGTCCAGCGCTTCGTCCGGCGGGGGCGCGGCAGGGCGGATGGGCGGGGCGGGGGCCGCTTCGAGCGCCGGGGCGGGGTGGCCGGGCGAATCCGGCGCGCTGTCGGAGGCCAGGTCGTCGCTGGTTTCGCGGTCGGCCATCAGTGCCAGCCACATCTCGGTCGGCACCCGCCGCCAATCGTGGGTGAAGGCGTGGTAGGGTTGCCCCTCCAGGGTGAAATCGGCCTCTGGCAGCCGGTCCAGGCCGAAATGGGTCAGGAGCGCGCCCCAGAACGTTGCGTCGCGGAAGATATAGAAGGTCCGCATCAGGTGGGCCGTGGTGATCATATGCCGGGCGGCGACGACAAAGGCCATGCCCTGGGCCGGGGATACGGACTGGTAGGTTTCCGCTCCCATCCACCAGCGCATGACGCTGGCGATCTCCTTCCCGGCGAGCGGGTCCTGGCCCCCCAGGTAGTCCCACGCGGCAGCGGTGGCCGGATCCTGGGCAAAAAGCGGGGCGTCATCGGTGTGCAGGAGCAGGTGGAAGATGAAGCCGACCGGCCTCTCCTGCGCGTCGCGGAAGACGGTCACGCCCTCGGCCTGGCGGGCATACCAGGTGTCGGCAATGCGGGCCGATTCTGCCCCCTCGTGCCGGGCCACCATCGCCCGCAGCGCGGGCCACTCGCCGGGCCGCACCGGGCCGGTGCTCAGACCGTTCATCTGGTCCCAGACAAAGATGGCGCGTACCTGCGGGTTTTTGTGCAGGTAGACGAAATCGTGGTAGTTTTCCTCGTCGCTGTCCACCTTCATCCGGGTGACATAATACTGGTGGGCGCGACGGTGCATATCGCGGAAGCCGTCAGGGTTGCGCCACTTCAGGTCAGCCTCCAGCGCATCGCGGGCCAGGTCGTGCGGGAAGAGGCCGCGCGGCCCGGTGTAGATGAAGGAAAGGCTGCGCAGCCATTCAAACTCGGCATGGGCGGTGGGCAGCCCCAGCAGGGCGGCCAGCACCGGCTCGGTAGTGACGCGCACGAGGGCGCAGGCTTCCAGCGCGGCCCGCGCCGCCGAGGTGGGCAGGTCGGTGATGAAGCGGTCGAGCAGGGCGCTGATCATGTTCTGCGGTGCCCCCCCGGCCAGCGTGGCGTCGGGCTGTTGCAAGAGGACTTCCCCCGCCAGGGAGAGGGCCAGGGGATAGCCGCGGGTGAAGCGGTGGGCGGCCTGCCGCCGAGTTTCCAGCACGTTGCGCCGGGCCAGATAGTCGAGGGCTTCTTCTTCGCTCAGGTTCGACAACTCGAAGGCGCGGGTCACTTCTTGCCAGCCGGGGTCGGTCAGCCAGGTGGCTGCGGGGGGGTTGCGCCCGGCCAGCACCACCAGCATATTATCGGGCAACTGGGGCAAGAATACTTCGCGCAGCCAGCCGTCGAGGCTCGCCAGCGTCTCATACGTGTCGATCAGCAAGACGGTGCGGCCCGACCGGGCGGCCAGCGCCTGGAGCGGGTTCTCCACGTTGAGGGCGCGGCGCAGGGCGTTCATCACCCCGTCAGGGCTGGGATCGACGTTGCGCCCATCGATCTGGATCGCCGGGATGCCCAGTTCGGCGGCGCGGCGGGCGAACTCGCCCAGCAGCGTGGTCTTGCCGATGCCACCCAGGCCGTGGATGTGGAGCACGCAAAAAGGCATGTCCTCGGCGGTGAGCGCCTCCTGGAAGCGGTCCAGTTCGGCCTGACGGCCCACGAACAGGCGGCGGCGCGCCCCCTCCAGGCGGGCGGCCAGACGGCTGGCCGGGCGGGGCGTGCCGCCGGGGGCGTTGGGCCGGTAGGGCACCCCGCCTTCGATGGCCCGGATGGCCGGGGCGGCGAGGAAGGTGTCGCGCTCCGCCGGGTCCAGTTCAGCGACGGCAGCCTGTACGGCGGCGCGGGCCGTGGCATAGTGCTGCTGCATCGCCGCGCTGTCGCCCCGGCGACCGGCCAGGTCGGCCTGCAAGGCGGCGATCTGCCAGCGCAAGGGCGGATTCCCCAGCCGCGCCGCTTCGTCCGCCGCCTGTTGCAGGTAAGTAGCGGCTTCGTCCAGGGCGAACTCGCCGCCCGCCGCCAGGCCACACGCCGCCAGCAGCCGCCACGCGTGGGCCAGGTATTCGCTGTAGGGTTCCCCGGCGGCCACTTCGCGCAGTTCGACCGCATAGCGGCGGGCGCGTTCCAGGTCGCCCCGTTCGAGATAACCCTCGGCCAGTTCGCGCAGGGTGTCCACTTCGATGAAGCGGATCGGTACGGCGCGGGCGCGGGCCAGGTTCGACTCCAGTTGGGCCAGTGCCGCGCTCCGGCTGCCGGTCAGCCCCTCGGCCACGGCGGCCCAGTTGAGCGCGCCCACCTCCCAGATCGTGCCCCGGCACGCTTCGACCGCCGCGCTGGCGTGGGCCACCAGGCGGTCATGCTGGTGGAGGTCGCGGTAGAGGCGACCCAGCAGCATGTAGGCATTCTGCCGCCCGCCGAAGAAGGGCGAGTTTTGCGCTTCCAGCAGGGCGGCCTGGGCCGCGTGGTAGCGCCCCGCGCCGCGCAGCGCCTCGCCCAGCACGGCCAGTGCCTCGCCCCGGAAGGTCTGCTCCCCGATCTCGTCGTACAGCGCCAGCGCCCGCCGCCCGGCCTGTTCGGATGCGGCCCACGCTCCGGCAAAGGCCTGCGCCCCGCACAGCACCATCCAGGAGCGCGCTTCCAGGTTTTTGTCGCCCAACCCCTGGGCCAGATCGATGGCGCGGCGGAAATGGTCAATCGCCTCGCGCACCGGGCCGGAGACCATCTTGCTGTAAATGCCCACCGCATAGAGCGCCTCGGCCAGCGCGCGCCCGGCCCCTGGCCGTCCGGCCAGCCGTTCGCAGGCGGCGAGGAGCGCCTGGCTTACTTCGGTCAGCGCCTCGCGCCTACCGGTCGGGCCATAAACCAGGACCAGGCCATAGAGGAGGGCGACTTCCCCTTCCAGCGCGCCAGGGAGCCGGGTATTTTCGCGGGTCACCCGCAGGCCGCGCTCGAAATCGTGGACGCCGGCATCGAAATGGTTTTGACGCCGGTAGGCTTCGCCGCGCCGCGCCAGCCCGGTGCTGAGGCAAATACAATCGCCGTCGTCGTCCGCCTCGGCCAGGGCGATCAGGGTGGTGAACTGCTCCACCGCTTCGGCCAGTTGGCCGGTTTGCAGGTAGAGGTTGCCCCAGCCCTCGGCGAGTTGTTTGCGCGCCGCCCCGGTGCCGACCCGCCCGGCCTGGGCGGCGGCCTGGGCATAGAGCGCCTGGGCTTCGGCGTTGGCATAGTGGATGCGGGCATAATCGGCGGCGGCCAGGCTGTATTCCAGCCCTTGCGTCGGGGTGGTGTTGGCGGTGTGGGTGAAATGATAGGCCAGTTCGGCGGCGCGTTCGTCGCGGGCTGCCGGACCGGCCAGCCGGGCGATAGCCGCCCCGGCACGAGCGTGGAGCGCGGCCCGGCGCGACCCGCTGAGGCCGCTATAGACCACATCGCGCACGAGAGGATGGGCGAAGAGGTAGCGCACGCCCTGCTCGATCAGCAGCCGCGCCGCCAGCCCCTCTTCCAGTGCGTTGACCAGTTCGTCGGTCGAAAGATCCACGGTGGCCTGTAGCTCGTCATAATGGAAGCTGCGGCCCAGTACCGCCCCCATCTGCAAGGCAGCCCGCGCGGTCGCCCCCAGCCGCCCGATGCGCCGGTTCAATACTTCCTGCACGCGGCCTGGCAGGGCGGGCGTGCCGCCGCCCGCGCTCTCTGGCGACTCGACCAACTCCCAGAGCACCCCGTCTCCCTCCGGGGCCGGGCGCAGCCGCCCGATGTCGCGGAAGTAGCGGACCAGCTCGCTCATAAAAAAGGGATTACCCTCGGTCTGGGCATAGAGCTGGGCGACCAGGGCGGGCGGGATCGTGGCCGGGTCGGCCCGCAAGAGGTTGCTGATCAGCGGGCGGATGTGATCGGGGTCCAGCCCACCGAGGGTGATCACCGTCACCGGCACCCCGGCGCTCTCCAGGCCTGCGCCCAGCCGTTCGGTGGCGGCCTGCGCCCCTTCTTCGCCCTCGCGCCGGGTGGCGAGGATCAGCAGGCGGCTGTTCGTCAGGTGGCGGCCCAGGTGATGGAGCAGTTCCAGGCTGGCGGTGTCGGCCCATTGCAGGTCATCGAGGAAGAGCACGACCGGCCAGTCGCTGCACAGGGCGGCGAAAAAGTCGGTGAACGCGGCAAACAATTGCAGCCGGTCGGGGTCGGTGGCCGGGGGGGTCAGGGTCGGCAGGCGCTCCCGCAGCGCGGGCAGCACCCCGGCCAGGATGCCTGCACGCGGGGCCGTCGCGGTCCCGGCCCCCACCTGGCGGCGCAATACTGCTTCGGGGGCCGCCTGGATGTAGGGTTGGAGGGCATCATAGAGGATGCCATAGGCCAGGGTCGCCTCTTGCTCGTAGGCGACGCCGGTCAGGGTGAGCATGTCTCGCGCCTGGGCACGCTCCATCAGGTGTTGGGACAGGCGGGTCTTGCCCGCGCCCGCCGGGCCATCGATCAGCACAAATTGGAGGTGCCCGGCCTCGCTCGCCTCCAGCACCGTGCTCAGGCGGGCCACCTCGGCCTCACGGCCCACCAGCGCCCCTTTGAGCCGCAGCGGCAGGGTCAGGCGCGGGGGGGATGGGGGATCGTGCCGGGTGTCGGCCAGGGGCGGGCGGGCCACCAGCGAGGGCGGCGACGGCGGGGCCCCCGCTCCCCCGATCTCGCCCCGCAGGATCTGTTCGTAGAGCCGGGTGGTTTCGGGGGCAGGTTCGAGTTCGAGTTCCTGTTCTAACGCCTTGCGGACCTGTCCATACTGGCGCAGGGCTTCGACCCGCCGCCCGGTCTGGGCCAGCAGGCGCATCAACCGGGCCTGGAGATCTTCGCGGCAGAGATCGTGTGCCCCGGCCTCCCGCAAGACCGTCACGGCGGCTTCCAGTTGCCCGGCCTGCTCCTCGATCCCGGCCAGCTCGGTGGCGAGTTGGAACCACAGCTCGCGCAGGCTGTCGCGGCGGGTGGTGGCCCAGTCGTCATACAGGTCGCCGGGCAGGTAGTCGCCGCCATAGAGGGTCAGCGCCGCCTGATAGGGTGCGGGGTCGGTCCCCCCGGCCAGGGTGCGCCGCGCCCGGCGCTCGAACGCGTCGGCGTCGCACCAGTAGTCGCTGGCCGGGTTGATCCAGATGTGGTATCGATCCGCCCCGATCAGGTCGGGGGCCGGACGCAGGGTCTGGCGGAGGATGGTCAGGCTGCTACGCAGGCTGTCGGAGGCGGCATCAGGACCGGCTTCGGGCCAGAAGAGGGCCATCGCCTGTTCACGGGACAGGCGGCGGTCGTGCTGGGTGATCAGGCACTTGAACAGGCGCAAGACCTTGCGCCGCGGCCACACCTCCTCCGTGCGGCGCTCGTCACCCAGCCGGACCTCGAAGCGGCCCAGCGTCAGCACCACAATGGCGTGGTCCTGCTTGCCTTCTGCTAGCGCAGGATCAGCCCCGGTCCCGCTCTGGTTGCGTTCTGATGCGGCCATATCGAGCATCGGTGCCCCCGTTCGCTCGGCCTTTAATGCGCCACCCTCGATCAGTACCGCAGGCAGTGGAGTGAGTCGTATTATAGTGACTGATTTGGTGGCTCTATTGTAGCACATCTGTGCCTGGGCGTAAAGTGGGAGATTTCGTGATTTCGTGACGCACGGCTGCCGCAAAGCGGGATAAAGAGGCCCTCTAAAATCACGGAAATGTAACAACCATGCTCTACAATACGGCATCGGGTTGGACTGCCCGTGACCGTTGGGCGGCAGTCCACCGCTGTACCTGAATGGCGGGCCAGGCCGCCCGACGCGGCGGCCCCCACTCGCACGGTCCGCACCCTGAGTGCAATCCATCCAGGGCCGTGCTGGGTACATCTATCAGAAGTGCGCGTGCATTCCGCCGCACGCGCTGGCCCTGATTCTCGACTGCCGGCGTCAGGGCCAGCAAGCCGGGTCGCCGCCTCTTGTGGGGAGAGTCGCCGTTCAGGTTTGACATGGAGCAGTATCCCCAAGGAACAAAGGAGCAAGCACATGAAAGTTGCGCGGATCCTTAACCTCCTCATGGCCCTCGTGGTCGTGCTCGGTGTGGTGAGTATGAGTGGCTGGCGGGCGACCGCATCGAGCCACCGCGAAGCACCGATGATCAGCCAGGACCCGGTGGCCGATAACCTGGACCTCTATGCGTTCGTCAGCCCGGATAAGCCGGACACCGTCTCCCTGCTCGCCACCTTCATCCCGTTTGAAAACCCGGCGGGTGGCCCCAACTTCTATCGCTTTGGCGACGATGTCCTCTATACCATCTATGTGGACAACAACGCGGACGCCAAGCCGGATATCACCTACAACTTCCAGTTCACCACGAAGATCATGAACCCGAACACGTTCCTGTACAACACAGGCCCGATCAAGTCGCTGGACGATGCGAACTGGAACCTGCGCCAGTATTACACCGTGACCCGGATCGACAAGAACGGCACGACCGTCCTGGGCGAGAACCTGGTGTCGCCGCCGAGCAATGTCGGCGCGCACTCCACCCCCAACTACGACTCGCTGATGATGGCCGGTATTCATGACCTGTCCGACGGCAGCAAAGTCTTTGCCGGGCAGAGCGACGACCCGTTCTGGGTGGATGTCGGCGCGATCTTCGACCTGCTGAGCATCCGCAAGCTCCCCGGCAACGCCGGTGGCGGCATTGACGTGCTCTACAAAGAGAACGCGCACACCATCGCCCTCCAGGTGCCGATCAGCAAGCTGACCTCGACGGGCGCGGCCCCGTCCGATCCCAAGGCCGATGGCGCGATTATCGGCGTGTGGTCCACCACCAGCCGCCACTCCACCACCGTCCTCAACGGTGGCGGCAAGGCGGCCACGGGCACCGGCGACTGGGTGCAGGTATCGCGCCTCGGCGCGCCGCTGGTCAACGAAGTCGTGGTGCCGTTGGGGGCCAAGGACCTCTGGAATAACAGCAAGCCGCAGGACGATGCCCAGTTCCTCGCCGGGGTGACCGATCCGGAACTGCCCAAGCTGTTCAAGCTGCTGTTTAACATCGACTCGCCGCCCGCCCCGCGCAACGACCTGGTCGCCGTCTTCCTCACCGGCGTCAAGGATCTGACGATGCCCGCGAACGTGGTGCCTTCGGAAGAACTGCGCCTGAACGTGGCCGTCAAGCCCACCGCACAGGCCGGACTGGGCAACCGCTTCGGCGTGGTCGGGGGCGACCTGGCCGGCTTCCCCAATGGCCGCCGCCTCGAAGATGATGTGACCGATATCGAGCTGCGCGCCGTGGCCGGTGTGCTCGATCCGAAGTTCGCGGTGTCGCCGAACAAGGACCTGGGCGACGGCGTGGACGCCAACGAAGTGGCTTACAAGACCAGCTTCCCCTATGTAGCGACCGCCTGGGGCGGATTCGAGGCGACCCCGATGGGGGCTTCCCCCGCCGCGCCCGCCGCTGCGCCGCCCGCCGCTAACCCCCCGCCCGCCAGCAACCCTCCGGGGATGCCGATCACGGGTACGCCGATCAACCACTTTGCCGACATCTACGGCCTGCTCATCGTTGGCTTGATGCTGACGGGCGCGGCGCTGCTGGGTGGCGGCTGGGTGCTAGCGCGCCGCAAAGCGAACTAGCTTCCCCTATCTCGCCGGTGCCCTCCCACCTGTTTCGGCAGGCGGGGGTGGCCGGGCGACGAGGGAACCGGGTTCCCTCTGCTCAACTCGCTACCGGGGAGGGCTATCCCGTCTGCCCCACACACGGGATAGATCCCTCCCGGCTTCTAAACCTTCAGGAGAACTGCTTCGATGAAACTGCTAACTCGGGTCGGCTTGTTGTTGATTGTGGTCGCCGTGGTGCTGCTGGCGGATCGGTTTTTGGGCGCGCCCAACCCGATGGAGGGGTCTGGCCCCGCTGCTACCGATGCCTCGGTCGATCCGGCCTTGCCCGCCCAACCGTTCAACGACTCCGAGATCTCGAAGCTGGAAGCCAAGCTGAAGCAGGACAGCGGCGACTGGAAATCTCTGGATCAATTGGGTTATGCTTATATTCAGAAGGCGCGCGATACCGGCGACCCGACGTTTTATGGCCGCGCCGAAGCCGTTTTAGAAAAAGCTGTGCAAGTGAACCCGGACGATCCCGATGCCCTGATCGGGTTGGGGTCGTTGGCCCTGTCGCGTCACGATTTCCAACTGGCGCTGACGCAAGGGCACAAAGCGTTCGCCCTGGCTCCCCACAAGGCCGCTGTCTATGGCGTGATCGGGGATGCGTATACCGAGTTAGGCCAGTATGATGCCGCAGTCGAGGCGTTCCAGACGATGGTGGACACCCGGCCCGATCTCTCGTCCTATTCCCGTGTTTCCTATGCGCGGGAACTGCACGGCGATGTGCCGGGGGCGATCACCGCCATGCAGGAGGCGGTGGAGGCGGGCAGCCCCAACGCCGAGAATACCAACTGGTGCCGCGTGCAACTGGCCCAACTCTACTGGCTGAAGGGCGACTACGCCGCCGCCGAGCAGCAATACCAGCAGGTGCTCACCTATTATCCCAAGTATGTCTATGCGCTGGCCGGGCTGGCCCAGTTGCGGGCCGCGCAGAACGATCTGCCCGCCGCCGCCGACTATTACAAGCAGGCCACCGACATCATTCCCCTGCCGCAGTATGTGACCGCGCTGGGCGATGTATACAGCAAGATGGGCAAGGCCGACGAGGCCAAGAAGCAGTATGACCTGTTCCTGTTTATTGCCCGCACCTATGAGGTCAACGGCGTCAACTTCGGCATCGAAAAGGCGATTTTCCTGGCCGACCATGATATGGACCTGGCCGGGGCACTGACCGCCGCGCAGCAGGCCGGATCGCTCCGCGACGATGTGAACACGCAGGATAGCCTGTCCTGGGTGCTCTACAAAAACGGCAAGTATGCCGAGGCCAAAGTCGCCTCCGACCGGGCGCTCCGCCTGGGCACACCCAACTCGCTGTTCTACTTCCACGCGGGCATGATCGCCCAGGCGCTGGGTGACACGGCCACGGCCCAGACCTCCCTGCAAAAAGCCCTATCCCTCAACCCGCAGTTCCATGTCATCTACGCCGATCAAGCGGCGGCGGCATTGAAAAAGTAGACGAGTGGTCAGTGGTCAGTGGTCAGTGGTCAGTGGTCAGTGGTCAGTGGTCAGTGGTCAGTGGTCAGTGGTCAG
>JBBSAN010000029.1:0-19171 GCA_038252265.1 Chloroflexia bacterium | reverse complement strand
CCATCTGGTCGATCCGGGTGCCCACCGTCTTGACCGCCATCGCCAGCCCGCCGATCACATTGGCGCTGCCCGGCATGATGTTGATCGTGGTGATGCCCGCCCCCAGCGCGTCGGCAAAGGCCTGATCGTCGGGGTTGGTCGCGTCAATCGCCCGCAGGTGGGGCGTCACCGGGTCGGTGGTCTCGTTGACATCCATGCCCTCGCGGCCAAAACCCTGCTCCCCGATACCAACATGGGTATGCGCGTCGATCAGGCCAGGGATCAGCCATTTCCCCGCGCAGTCCACCACCTGCCAGCCTTCCTCGGCGGGCGGCAACGGGCCATCCCCCTGCCCGCCCAGCGCCACGATCTTCCCGTCGCGAATGAAAACTCGACCGGGATCATAGACCATCCCGGCCATGGTCAGCACTTTCCCACCGTCTAAAATATACATATAGGGTCCGCTCCTGCCTGTCATAAATTGGGGCGAGAGGCCGCCGCCCCTCCCTCCCTAGCCGCAAGTTTCGGACCCACAAATCGGCGAGGGCGTTCCGGCCCGCGCCCTAACATGCCGCGTCATAAGACAGGGTGAACGCTGGCCTGCTGGCGCCGCGCCACCTCCACCAAAACCTATCGCTGGCCTGGCACAGTGTATACATAGGGCTGAACGTCCCGTCCACGCCGGGTATTAACGCCTGTAGATCGGGATAAAAGTACTATGGACAAGACATAGATATTGCCCATAAAATAAGGAGGATAACCAATATGGGCGACTCTATCATGCGATACCTTACAGGTAGGATCGGGAGAACATGAAATTGGTGGGGCAATTATTGTACTGTGCGGCCACGAACCCGGAACGGGCGCGGGTTGGGCGAATTCTGGCGGCGATTCTGCTGATCTTTGGTATGCTGACGGTCCTGAGCGTGAGCGCGCCCTTGAGCAAAGGTGCCGACCCGCTCAACCCGATCATCATCGTGACCCTGCTGATCCTGATCATCTTATACATCACCAACCGGCGGGGGCAGGTCTCGCTCGCCGCCACAGGATTGACCGTGATGGTGAGCGGAGTGATGCTGGCGGTGGCACTGAAGGCGGACAGTTCGGTGGCGGTCGCGCTACTAGCCGTGTCCGCATTGGTCATTCCGATCTCCCTGGCCGGGATAATGATGCCCTGGCGGTGGGTCCTCGGTATGCTGCTGGCGACCAGCGCGGCCACGATCGCCATGTATCAAGGGGTCAGCCCGGTGCTGCACGCCTACGAGATCACACATCCGGGGATCATCATCGGGGCGATGTGGCTGGCGCTGGTCACGCTCTGGTCGGTTGGGGGATTGGCCGTGGTGGCAAGCAGCCAGATCTGGCAAACGGTGGCCCGCCTGGAACAGCAGAACAGTCATCTGCTGGCCCAAAGTGCCCGCGAACATGCGCTCCTCGATCAGATGACCACGACCGGCGTGCAGGTGCGCCACGCCGCCGCCACCATCGCCACGGCGGCGGCCCAGCAAGCATCAGGGGCGGTAGAGCAGGCGGCGGCGCTGACCCAGGTGAGCAGTATGATCCAGGAACTCAACCAGACCGCCGAACAGATCGCCGTTGTGGCCGATGCGGTCGCCGGGGCCGCCGAGCAAACCCTGCACAGCGCCCAGAACAGCGAAGAGGCGGTGCAGGAAGGGATCGTGGGGATGAAGCGGATCATGGAGCGGATTGAAGACATCGTGACCCGCAACCTGAATCTTGCCAGCCAGAGCCAGCGAATGGCCGAGATTGTCACCACCATTAATGAGATCGCCGCCCAGACCCATATCCTGGCCTTGAACGCTGCGATTGAGAGCGCCAGCGCGGGGGAGCATGGCGTGCGCTTTGCGGTGATCGCCGGGGAGGTGCGTAAGCTGTCCCAGCATAGCACGGCGGCCACCCATGAGATCCGCCAGATCATTAGCCAGCATGAGGCGTCCATCGCGGCAGCGGTCATGGCGACCGAAGAAGGGTTAAAGGAAGGGACTGCGGGTCTCCGCCTGGCGGAACGGAGCGGCGCGGCGAACGCGGCCATTATCAGCGAGGTGGAGCAGGCGGCAGAGTTGATGCACACGATCAACAAGGCGACCCAGCAACAGCGCACCGCCAGCGCCCAGGTGGTAAGCACGATGCACGAGATGGTCGAAGTCACCCATCAGGTGGCGTCGAGCAGCCAGCAGACATTGGAGTCGGTGCAGCAACTGGAAACAATCGCCCAGGCGCTGGTGCTGAACCCAATCGCCCTGGCCGCCGATACCCCGTCGCAACTGGCACCCCCCGCACCGCTACCGAGAGACATCGGGCCGCAGCCGTTGGCGACGTGGGGTTAAAATAGGGGGCGGAAGAAGCGGGCGACCCCGCTACCGGGGGCGCGGGTCCCCACCTGCCTCAACTCTCCAGCGCATCTTGCAGCTTCTTATGGAACTCGCTGGGGGTGTCGAGCATCGGGAAATGCTGCGACTTGTCAAAGCGGATGATATGCGCGTTGTGAAGGTTGCCGTTCTCGAAGTGGTGCAACTCGGAGGGCGATACCACCGTGTCCTTGCCGCCGTGCATCGCCACCACCGGCATCTTCAGGTGCTTAAGCTGGGGGCGCAGGTCGGTGCGGATCAGGCTGTGCCCGCTTTGCTGGGCGGCCTCCCGCGTCACCTTCATCACGTCTTCGAGAATCTCGCGGTACCAGACCTGCCAGTTGGTGGCGATCCAGCGGTGCAGCAAGGGGCGGCCCCAGGTGGCGATGATCTGGGGCTTCCAGAACATCCGGTTCAGCGTCGGGTTGCTCGCCAGGTGGATGATCGGTGTGCAGGAGCGCCCCAGCACCGGCGCGCTCACCAGAACGAGCTTGTTGACCCGGTGGGGATACTCCAGCCCCAGGCGCATGGCGATCGTGCCGCCCATCGAGTGGCCGATCACCGGCGCGTCAATCAGGCCCATGCGGTCCATGAACTGATCGACCAGCGACAGATAGTCGGTGACCGAGCAGTTCTGCCGCGATTTATCCGAATCGCCAAAGCCCCAGAAATCGAGAGCATAGCAGCGATAGCGCCGGGCCAGCGCCTCCATCGTGCCCATCCAATAACGCCAGGACCCCAGCCAGCCATGTAGAAAAATGACCGGCTTACCCCGCCCAATGACCTCGTAATGAACCAGGCCATTCTCAATTACAATCGCACTCATAAGCCGTCTTCACAGTCTGCCCGCAACATCGCGGAGGTTAAATACACGCAGGAATGCCCCCCTGCGCTTTAGGTGCGCTCCAGGATGCTCCGAATCTTTTTGATTAACTCTTCGGGCACATAGGGCTTTAGCAGGTAATCAATCGCGCCCGCACTCCGCCCGCGGGCGATCTCCTGCTCCTGGCCCAACGCCGACACAAACACCACCGGGATATGCTGAACCGCCGGGAGCGCTTTGAGCTGCCGGCACGTCTCATAGCCATCCAGGCGGGGCATCTTGGCATCGAGCAAAATCAGGTCTGGTGCTGTTTGTTGGGCCAACTCCAACGCCTGAGCACCGTCCACCGCTTCAATGACTTCAAACCCGCCATAGCGGAGCGTAAAACAGGTCATGAAGCGGATATCTGCTTCGTCTTCCGCAACCAGAACACGAAAGGGTTTCGCCATGAAACTCCAAACTCATTGTAATAACCGGCAGGAGGCGCGCCCAGAAGCACCCACTACGGGAGGATTAGCGGCGGCCCGCGTCGATATCGTCCAGGTTGTCGGCGGCGGCGGCTTCGCGGGCCGCTGCCGCCACTTCCCGGTCAAAGAGGATCTGCGCCAGTTCCTCCATTTCCTCGACGGTAGCGGCATCGTCCAACATACTCAGGTCGTCCCGCGACGCCACGCGGGCCTCCGCGATCCCGTTCACCGGGGGCGTGTCTACCGGGAAGACCAGCGGGCCGGTCAGCGCAGGCAGAATACTGGTGCCCCCCACGACCCGCTCTTCGACCGGGTGGAGTGGGATCGTAAAGGTGAAGGTGCTCCCCTCCTCCAGCACGCTCTCCACCTTGATGCTGCCGCCATGCATCTCGACCAGCGAACGGGCGATGACCAGCCCTAGCCCCGTTCCCGATACAAACTGCACGTTCGGGTTGTTGGCGCGGAAGAAGCGCGTCTCGAACAGCTTCTCCAGGTCCGGCTCGGAAATGCCATAGCCGGTATCGCGCACGGCCACAACCAGCAGGGGGCCATCAATGCGGGCGCTGATCCCGATGAAGCCTCCCTCCGGCGTGTATTTGTTGGCGTTGCTGACCAGATTGGTCAGGACCTGGATGATCCGGTCGCGGTCCAGCTTCACTTCGGGCAGGTCGTCGGCCACGGCGATGGTCAGGTTTTGTTCTTTGGCCTGGATCTGGTTCGCCAGGCTGCTCACCACGTCCTGCACCAGATCGCCCACCGCCACATAGCGCCGGTTAAGCTGGATGCGCCCCGTCTCGATGCGCGACAGGTCGAGGATATCGGCCACCAGCACCGAGAGCCGGTCGGCGTTGTTCTTGATCACGGTCAAGAACTGCTTCTGCATATCGCTGGTCGCGCCGACCGTACCCATCAGGATCAGGTCGGTGTAGCCCTTGATCGAGGTCATCGGCGTGCGTAGCTCGTGGGCCACAGTGGAAATGAACTCGCTCTTCATGCGGTCCACTTCGACCTCTTTGGTCACATCACGGAACACGGCGACCACGCCCATGATCTCGCTCTGGGCTGACACCACCTGCGACAGGGTCAGGTTCAACACTTTGTTCCGCAGCGTGAAGCGCTTCTGCTGCGGCGGAACCGGCAAATCGAAGCGGCACATCTCTTCCAACTGGACCATCAGGGCCAGCACGTCGGGAGGGATATCCAGCCCCTGAAGGCCGCGCGGCACCTGGCGACCCAGGATCTGATCGGCATCCACCGCGAAGATCCGCGCCGCCGCCTGGTTCAGCATCAGCACTTCGTAGCGCGAGCCGGGGCGGGCATCGAGCACGATCACACCATCGGTGATCGACTCCAGGATCGCTTTGCGGTTGCTCGCCTCATCTTCCTGCACCTTGAGCGCCACCGACAGCCGGGTTGCCTGGTCGGTGATGTATTCATAGAGCGTGGCGTTGTGGATGGCGATCGACATTTCGTTCGCCACCGTCGAAACTAACCGGAAGTGGCTTTCCGAGAAGTAGCCCGCCTCGGGATGGGTCAGCGAAAGGAGGCCCAGCAACTCGTCGCCCGAGAGGAGGGGCACGCAAATCATCGAGCGAATATCGTGGCCCCATTCCTCGCTCGGAATCCAGCGGGGGTCTTGCACCACATCGGCCACCAGCGCCCCGCGCCGTTCCCGCGCCACCCAGCCGAGCAGGCCCCAGTCCTGGGGGCGCACCGACCGGGGCGGCTGGATCGTTTCGCCGGGACGGACGACTGCCGCGCGGTACTCCATTGCCCCACGCGCCGGATCGAGCAGCAGGATCGAGCCGCGAGTCACCCCGCCTACCGCCGTCACCAGTTGCAAGCCCCGCTGGACGATCGCGTCCAGGTCCAGGCTCGTGCTCAACTGGTGGCTGATATGGTACAGCTCTTCCAGCCGCTCCTTCTCTACCATCAACTGGAGATTGGTGTCGGCCAGTTCTTCGGTGCGCGCCGCCACCTCGCGTTCCAACTGATCGTTGAAGCTGCGGATCTGGGCGAACAGCTTCGCGTTCTGGATCGCCACTGCCGCATGGTGGGCCAGGGTGGTCAGGAATTGCAGGTGCGCGGGGGTGTAGACTCCCGGCTCAAAGCTCTGCACCGACAACAACCCCATCACCTCATCGCCTGCCAGCAGGGGGGCACCCATCCACGCGCCCATCTGAAGGGTCCCTTCGACATAGGAAGCCCCGTAATCTCGCCCCTGCAACATGAGGTTATCAAGCGCCAGGTGGCGCCCTTTGAGGATCACCCAACTGGATAGCCCCGTGCCTAACACCGTCTGCTGCCCGTGGATGCGCTCCTCGTTCTCGATCATAAACGGATAATTGATGACCTGATGCTCTTTGTCCACCAGCCCGACAAAGAAGGCTGCCGGGTTGAACAACATGCTGACGCGTTCATACAGCGTCTCAAACACCGTCTCCGGGTCAAGCTGGGACGAGAGGACGCTACTGAGGTCATTGAGCGTATCCAATTGCAGGATGCGGTTTTGGGCCTCGTCATAGAGCCGGGCGTTCTCCAGCGCGATGGCCGTTTGCGCGGCCAGTTGTTCGACAAAGCGCTGGTGCTCCAGGTCAAACGCGCCGACCAGCGGGCTTTCCAGGTTCAGCACGCCCAGCACGCGGCCCTCTTTGCGGATCGGCACCAGCAGTTCGGTTCGCACCCCATTGTCGGCGGCGAAGTAGTCAGGGTCGAGGGTCACGTCGGGTACCAGCAGCGAGTCGCCGGTGCGGAACACCCGCCCGATCAGCCCCACGTCGAGCGACCAGATGTTATCACGGTTCCCCATCTGGACAATGTCGTGGTCATAGCCGACATGGGCCATCGGGCGCAGGCCGCGCCGGTTCTCGTCGTAGCGGAAAATGCTGCCGAAGGGCGCGCCGGTGGCACGCTGGGCGTGGCCCAACATCCGCTCCAACAACTGCTGCACATCGAGCGTCGAGGTCAGATCGCGGGCGATGCTGTTCAAAATCGACAGTTCAGCGATCCGGCGCTCGCGCTCCTGGAAGAGTTGGGCGTTCTCCAGCGCCACCGCCGCCTGGCTGGAAACGGTCGAAAGCAGGGTCACGTGATCCTGATCATAGGCATCCTCGTCGCTGTAGCTGGGAACGATGATCACCCCCAGCACCCGGTCCCCGGCGATCATCGGCACGCCCATCCAGCAGCGGGCAGCGATCCCGGTGCGCTCGATGCCCATGCGCAGACAGAAGTCGTTCGTGTCGCCTTTGATCAACAGCGGCTGGCGCGTCTCTAAGATATAGGGCACCAACCCGCCTTGCGCCGCCGGCTCAATCCGCGCGGGCCGCATTTGCCCGTCCTCGTAGTTGAAGCGGAATTCCAGTTCTTTGCGCTCCGGGTGCCACAGGACGATATGGAAGAAGCGAATGTTCATGATCTGCCGCACCTGCTCGAACAGCAGGCGCAACAACTGGTCGGTTTCCAGCGACGAACTCAATTCGCGGGCGATCTGGTTCAGCGTCGCCAGCTCCCCGATGCGCCGCTCACGGTCGTTGAACAGGCGCGCATTCTGGATCGCCACCGCCCCCTGATTGGCGACGGTCGAGAGGAACTGGATATGCTCAGGCCGGAAGGCGTTGGGCGTGTAGCTTTGGGCCGAGATGAGGCCGATGATCTCGTGGCCCACCGTCAGCGGCACCCCCATCCAGGACCGCGTCGGCTTGTCCGACCCGAAGAAGGTATTATGCGCCTCGTAGCTCTCGTCATCATAGGGCCACTGGGCACGGTCGGCCAGATCCGCAAACACCACCGGGGCACCCTGGTAGACCACCAGACTGCCGAACCCCTCGCCCAGCGGCGAGTTGCTCAGCACAAACCGCTCGCCCTCATCAATCCCGAAGGGGAAGCTCAACACCCGGCGGCTCTCGTCATAGAGGGCCACGTAGAACGCATCAACCGAAATAAACTGCCGCACATGCTCATAGATCGACACGCAGATCGCGTCAATATGCAGGCTGGCACTGAGCGCCTGGCCCAGTTGATTAAGCGCGCTCATCTCGGCGATGCGCTGCTTGTAGCGCTGGAACAGTTGCGAATTTTCGATGGCGAGCGCGGCCTGGTTGGCGAAGATTTCGAGCGTTTCGACCACATTGCGGGTCGGCTTGTTCTTATCATCGGGCAGGTCCACGCTGAGCATCCCCAGGAACTCACCGGTGGTGCTCAACAGCGGCAGCAACAGCAGATCTTCAGGGTGCCACCCTTCGCCGTACTCGCCGCGCTCCTCGTTGGGAATATAATAGGCCCGTCCGATCCGCGCCTCCGGATGGAGCGCATCCTGGGCTTCGGTGATGGTGATCCGCTTCTGCCGCAATTCCTGGTAGATCGGCAGGGGCACCCCGGCGGCGGCCACCAGTTCCAGCAGATCGGGGGCGTCGGGCGTGATCATCCGCAGCGCCGCCGCGCCGAAGCCCGCCGTCTCGATGACGGCGTGGACGATCTGGTCCAACACCTCTTCCAGCGGTTGCTCACCGATCAGCGCGTTACTGATCTCCAGCACCTGGCTCAACTGGCTGGCCCGGCGCAGGAGTTGTTCGCCCTGCACCACCTGGGCTTCATAGTTCTGCGCGTTGCCGATAGCGATGGCTGCCTGGTCGGCCAGGGCTTCGATGAAGCGCACAGCGTCCTCATCAAAGCCGTTCACCAGATGGCTTTCCAGGTTGACCACGCCCACGATCTGGTCTTCGTAGCGGATCGGGATGACCAGTTCGGAGCGGGTGCTGGGCAGCAGTTCGCGGTAGGCCGACACGTTGGTCACGTCGTTGACACAGACCGGCTCCCCGGTGCGGAGCACCTGGCCGACCAGGCCGGTGGTCAGGGGGATGATCGTGCCCCGCAACTGGGCGGCCAACTGCTGATCGAGGCCATAAATGCTGCGGGCGATGAAGCCGCGGCCTTCCGCGTCCATCTGGATAATGCTGGCGTAATCCGCCCCGGTGGCCTGCACCGCCTCCCGCGTCACCAGATCGAAGATGCGTTCCAGGTCCCAGGTCGTGTTCAGTTCGCGCCCCACCCGCTGGAGCACGGTCAATTCCTGAAGGCGCCGGTCTAACCGTTCACGCGACTGGCGATAGGCCTGGGCCTTGCCGATCGCGATGGCCGCTTCCTCGGCGACCTGTTGCAGCAGCCGCACATCGTTGGTGGTGAAGGCGTGGACCCGATCGAAGGCTACTTCCAGGGTGCCCAGCACCACCGGCTCCAGTTCCGTCACCCCATAATCGGCGTCGGGCGTCGTCTCTGCCGGTTGGAGCAACAACGGCAACCCAATATAGGATTGCAGCAACACCCCCCCGGCCAACCGCTGCGTGACCGGCTGGGGCGTCGGCAACGCCGCCACGTCCTCCACGATGAGCGCCTGGGCGTGCCCGGCCACCCAGCCGGTGTAGCCCTCGCTCAACCGATATTCCGCCGAGTGCTGGCCGACAAAGCCCTCATCACCCGCCACCGCCCGCGTCTGCAAGGTCGTATAGGTTTCGTCATACAGGCAAATTTCGCTGGAGCTATACGGGATCAGCCGCCGCACCGCCTTG
This sequence comes from Chloroflexia bacterium, assembly GCA_038252265.1. Lineage (GTDB taxonomy): Bacteria > Chloroflexota > Chloroflexia > QHBQ01 > JAICKM01 > JBBSAN01. Next base: position 9,969 of record JBBSAN010000029.1, on the reverse strand, counting down.
AGCACTGCCGCCAGTGTCTCTTCCAGGTCCATCGAATTGCTGATCATCTGGCTGATTTCGCGCAGCAAGAGCGCCTCGGCCAGCCGCCGGCCCATCTGCTCCTGGGTCTGCACCTGGGTAAAGGCGGTCGCCAGGGTCACCGCAGCGAGTTGCAACGCGGTGCGCTGCCCTTCGTGAACCACGACATCCGGCGCGAAATAGGCTTCCAGCACGCCCAGAGGGGAGCGGTCCTCGGCCAGCAGCAACGGCTGGATCACCCCGGTGCCCAAGCCCTCTTGCCGGGCCATCTTCCGCCAGGCGGCAGGGAGCGCCGGGCCATCGGGGGCGGCCCCATTGCTGCTGGGATCGAGCAGGAACAAGGGGGCGCGGCGCTGCCAGGCCAGGGCCACAGGCGTGCTCCCCTCCGGCAACGGGTCGTCGCCCGTGCTGTTCGCCAGCCGGTGGTAGCGGCTGCCCAGCCCGCGACTCGCCAGCAGGTGGAGCGGCGGCGCGACGGGAATGGCCGCGCCATCCAGGCTGGCCCGCGACAACCAGCCGTCACGCGCTGCCGGGTCGGCATACCAGAGGGCGAGCCGCACCCCCAGCGCCGGGCCGAGGATATCCAGCGCGGCCCCGGCCAGCAGGGCCGTATCGGTCATTGTCGCCACCAGGGTATTCAGGCGCAACACCCAGGTTAAGTCGGGTGTTGTCGCGTCGTCCCCCTCCGGGGCCAGGGTCCCTGCGCCGTCCGAAGTTATTCCTGCCTCCGCCGTTGCGCCTTGTATCACACGCATATAAAGTCTGGGTCCTTCTAACGAGAAATCAGAAATCAGAAATTAGAAATCAGAAATTAGAGACCAGTTGTAAAAGTCGTACAGAGAAGCGTTAACGATCTGACTGCTGACTTCTGATTTCTAATTTCTGATTTCTTATCGTTCCACATAAATCGAACTACCCGACGCCTGGCGGGCGCGCTGGCGGGCCTCGGTGGCGGCCTCGCTCAACTCGCGGATGTCGGTGAAGGGGCCTTGCGCGCTGGTGACCACGCCGATCGACAGAGTCATCAGCGGCACCTGGCGGGTGCGGCCTCCCTCCTCGATCTGCATATGCCCAACCTTGCGGTCCTGATAGGAGTAGAGCAACGGGATATCGCGGTCAAAGCGCATCACCGCCGCTTCCACAATGGTCTTCACCTGCTCCGGTGTGGTGGTGAAGAAAAAGTCCGCGCCCCCCACCTGGCCGAGAAAATCTTCAGATGTGCCTTTTTCGTTCAACACATCCGACAAGATCATCGCAATCGTCTTCAGCCCATCATCCCCGGCCACAAAGCCATAGACGGTATTGAACTCCGAAAAATGGTTGACCCGCGCCAGGGCCAAGGCCCAGTTCGGCTGGCGCAGGAGCACCTTTAACTGCTCCTCGATCAACTGTGCGCCGGGCAGCCCCGTCACCGAGTTGATCAGCGTCTCCTGGGTGGCGCGCTCCATCGCATTCGCCACCCGCAGATGGAGTTCTTCGATATCAAACGGCTTGGTGATGTAGTCCACCACCCCCAGCTTCAGGCCTTCCAGCTTGGCACTCTTCTCATTCTTCTCGGTCAGGAAGATGATCGGCACATGGCGGGTGCGCGGGTTGGCGTGCAATTCGCGGCAGACATCGTAGCCGTCCATGTCGGGCATATTGATGTCGAGCAGGATCAGGTTGGGTGCCCATTGCCGGGTGGTGGTGAGCGCCTCCCCCCCGCGATGCACCATGCGCGTCTGGAAGCCCTGACCGTTAAAATAGAACTGCAACATGGTGGCGATATCCACCGTGTCGTCCACCACCAAAATTTTGCCCTTATTCAGTTCCGACATGCTCATGCCTCGCTTAAGCTAGAGGCCGCCGGGCCATGTAATGGTGTCCAGGCAGCGTTAGTGGTTCGTTCACTCGGGAGGGGGCGGACAGCCCGCGAGCGATCCGTCGGGGCGGTCATATCGCCCCAATCCAACCCGGCCCCCGTGCGCGACGAAGGCCCACTGCCCCCGTCCGGCCCATCGGAACGCGCTGCCGGAGTGTCGATATCTTCCGAGACCAGGGGGCTGTCGTACATACGAATCACGCGGTCGTCGTGCGCGGAGCTTTCCGCATCGATATTATAATCGATCACCGCCCGATCACCCTTATACACCAGGATGGTGCCGGATTCAATCGTACGACCGGGATAAATCACGAACCCCGCGCCAATGCGGCAGTCATGGCCGACCGCGCTGCCGCAGGCCGCCATGCCGACCGGCACCAGTTTGCCGTTGTGCATCGTCTTGATCGGGTGGCCCATCAGGTTATAGTCGGTGAAGGTATTCCCCCCGCCGATGAACGTGTTGCGCCCGACCACGCAGCCCTGGAGGATGGTGTTCTGCGCCACCATCGTGTTCTCCATGAAGCTGGTGCCGAATAGCGCGGCACGGAACGGAATATAACAACCGTTGCTGACCACGCTGGCTACCATCTGGGCACCGGGCATGATCGTCACGTTATCGCCGATGACGCTGGACAGGATCATCGCCCCGGCCTGGATCTCCACGTTGTTGCCGATGATGGTCGGCCCCTGGATGATCGCCGTCGGATCGATCTTGCAGTTGCGACCCACCCGCACCAGCGCCGAACACGACATGAAGTGCTTGCGCTCCATCAGGGACCGGGCCAGGATGTTCAGCTTCACCCCTACCGAATTCGATTCTTTAAGCAGGCGGCGTGCCCAACCGAACGCGCCGAACAGCGAGTTGGCAAGCATGACGTGGACCCAGCTCTCGATGGGGATAAACGCTTTGAGCGGCACCTGGAACACAAGGTCACCCGTCTGCACCAGATAGGTGGGGACGTGATACCAGCCGATTTCCAGCGGCTCGGTATCGATCACCAGCGGGGTCACATCCTCGTCGGGCACCCAACCGCGCGGGTAGTACCACAGCTCGCCGCGGTACATGCCCTGATCATCCAGGATGATATTATCTTGCAGGGGCAGCACATGCTCGACCAGCGCGCGGTCGTCGGGCCGGAAGGCCACCTGGCACGGCTTGCCCAATGCTAACGCCCGTGTGACGAATTCATCCATCAGCGGGGGATTGAAGAACTGGCTGTCGCGGTAGACCAGCATCTCGTCCACATGCGGCAGTTGGACAAGATCTTCAATCGTGATTTCTTCGCTACAGTGGCGCGCGAGCACATCCCGCTGGTACAGCCAGAGCGGCTTGTTGAGGATACGCAGGTCCCGAGCCTCTTCATTGAAGGGGCTGATCCGTCGGTGATCCCGAAGTATAACTTTTTTCATTGGACGCGGGGTTTCTAGTAGGCGTCCTTGGATACCTGAAGAGGCTGACCGGGAGGCCACATCTCCCGGGAGGGACAGGTCAGCCGTGGCCTACTCAATCGGCTGTTTATCGATGACGAAGCGGCACGTAGGGGCACCCATCGCCATACACTGGACTTCAGTCACCTTGTAATTCTTCCCGGTGGCCCAGTGCAGCGCGGCGATAATCACGCCGGTAGCGATGTGACAACACGGTTGCGAGGAGGTTCGACGCCAACACATCGAGCAGGTTTCGTTTTCGAAGATATACACATCGGGTTCTTCCAACACCCGACTCACCTGGTCACTGATCGTGCGGAACGTTTGCGCGATCACGGTGAGGGTAATCTTCACTTTCATCGACTGGGGCATGAGGCGCATACTGAGGTTGCCGATCCCGGCAAAAGCGGTATACATACCGAGGGCGTGGGTCAACGACACTTTGCCCACGCGCAGCAGGAGGCCCTTCGATCCACGGGCACCATAGAAATCTTCGATGGCTTTGTTCACCGCCGCGTAGTGCGAGAAGCTGAACTTCTTCTCCATGTTATTGGGCGGATAATTATTAATGAAGCGGCTGAGACCGGCCAGGTTCAGCACCGCGTTAAGGCCATTGCGGCCCAACAGCTCCTCCAGCGCGACAAAGACGAAGCGGCCCATGTTGTTGGGGTAGTAGCGTTCCGTCTCCTGGTCTTGCATGCGACCGCCGGGGGGGTGGGCGGTGGCCGACGGCGTAATAATCGGGGCACGCGCCGCCTCCGCAGGCGGCATCGGGCGGCTGGTCGAAGCGGGCGGCATTTGCTGCGGCAACGGCTGTGTCGGCGGCGCGGGCGGCGCAGGCGGCATGGGCTGAGCATACGGGTTCGCCGGGGGCTGCCCGTATGGGTTGGCATTAGGCGCGGCAGACGGCTGATTATACGGGTTCGCCGGAGGCTGATTATACGGGTTCGCCGGAGGCTGATTATACGGGTTCGCCGGAGGCGCAGCAGGCGGCTGATTATACGGGTTCGCGGCGGGTGGCTGATTATACGGGTTCGCCGGGGGCGCAGCAGGCGACTGCGGATACGGATTCGGATTCGCCGGGGGCTGCTGCGGGTACGGGTTCGTCGGCGTCGGGCGCGGCATTCCCGTATTGTTCCCTCCGCCGTACGGGTTCGCGGGATTTGTACCTGGGGGCGGGGCGGGCGGTTGCGCCGCCGCTTGCCCCAGTGAGCGCGCACACCGGCTACAGGTCAGCGCGGTGGCCGGATTGATCTCGCCACAAAAGCGGCACTGGACCTGCCCGGTGGGCGGGGCCTGCGGGGGATACCGGGGATCAGTGGGATTCGACGCCATGATTTATCGAAGCCTCCTGGCTGGTTGGCAATGGAGTGTGACCGGTACGCCCGTGGGTGGGTTGGCCTCGCCAGGATGGCGCAAAGGCGCGATCCCGCGAGTCAGGGGTCATAGCTGACCCACGCCCTCTGCGTAATCGCAGCGATTATACCACACCAACGGGACCTTGACAATTACCCGGTGCCTACCGTATAATAAGCCCGCACACGTTTGAGGGCGGTTAGCTCAGTCGGCTAGAGCGCTACGTTGACATCGTAGAGGTCACAAGTTCGAGTCTTGTACCGCCCACCACCTACAATTTATCGGAACTTTTCGGCGCTGGCTCTGCTAGCGCTTTTATTATACCATCGTACATCCCCGTTGGTCAACTGGTTTAGGGCCAAACCTCTCCAAAAGGGCTATATTTTGTGGTTATATCCGGCTTTGCCCCCGGAATGCCTACCTATCTAACGGGTGAGCACGCTGCCCGGTTGTGTTTCTGGTGCCTGGCAGGAGCCGGGTGGGGCGCGGCCTCGTGCCCCCGCCCCACCCGGCTCCCGTGCAGGCACAGGCAGCGCGTCAGGCTTGACAACCCCCCCCTGCTGCGCTATCATAGGAACACAGCGCGCCTGCAAGTGGGGGGCACCGGCGGGCGCGCCATTCACCACGCAAACGCACCGGATGCGGCCAGTTGGGCCAGGGGAGACAGGAGCGTCATGGGAGAGCTGCGGAGCGGCTCGGTGTCGCTGGCGGAGATCATTGCCTACATCAAACAAACCAGCCAGACCGGACGCCTGACCATCCGCAATGACAGCACGCCGGAGGTTCCGGCCTTGCTGAGCTTCGAGGCCGGGCATATGGTGGATGCCCGCTGCGATGGTGAGGTCGGCGACGACCTGGTGTACCGGCTGCTGGGCGTGCGCGGCGGGGCCTACACCTTCGAGCACACCCCTGGCGGCATCCCACCCGGCGACCGCAGTATCGCCCGCTGGAAAGAACTGCTGATCCTGGCGGCCATCGGGGTGCTATCGGAGGATGACACCGCGCCGACCCCGCCACCCGAACCGGACCTTCCGCCCGTCCCCACGCCCATGCCACTGCCGCCCTCGGCGGTAATGGCCCCGCCCGCAGGCGCGGGGCCAGCGCCGCCACCCGCCGCCCGCCCACCAGTACCCGGGCCGGTTCCGGCCCCGATCCCGCCGTCCGCCTTTCTCCCGATCCAGCAGGCCCCCACCGCTGCCAGCGCGGCCCTCCGCCCGGCGCGGCAGCTTCCGCCGTTTCGCCACCCGGTGCCTCTGCCGCGCCCTGCGCCGCTCGCTACCGGCCTGGACGCGCCGGGCAGTACCTTCCTGACGCTGCTGGAGCGCCTGGAGAGCGAACGCTTCACCGGCTATCTGGCCTGGGACGGACCCACCTGGCGCGGGCAATTGCTCCTCTTCGGGGGCCGGGTGATCGAGGCGCAATGGGCCGAAGCGCAGGGGGGCGTCGTCGACCGGGAGTACGCCATGGGTCGCTTCACCAACGCCGCCCTGAGCGATCCCCCGGCAGCGCGGACGATCCTGGCCTATGCCCTGGACCCTAATTTCGTCTGGGGCTACTCGGCGCTGGGCGGGGGACTGGACCGGCCCCAGGACCGCAACCGCCGGGGCGTCTCCTGGGCGATGCTGGTGGAGCGCACCGCCGCCTACCACCTGACCGGCACGGTGCAGGCGACGGCGGAGGGCGCGACGGCGTTTGCCTTCTTCTGCCAGGGGCGGCTGCTGGGTGAGTGCGAACCCCGCGATGGGGTGCTGGTCGAAGCGGTCGGGCGGATCGCCTTCCTGTGCGCCATCCCCAACAGCCAGGTGAGCGTCTACACGGCCCGCGAACGCGCGGACCTGGAGTCGTTGAACTATGTCGCCTGGCCGGTCGAACGGGTGGCCGATGCGCTGGGGCAGACCGCGTTGACCGTGCTCGGCCCACGGGCCAACCAGATTGTGAAGCTGATCGACGGTGCCCGCCACGATCCCCAGGCCCTGCGCGCCGCCTGCACCCGCGCCCGGCAGGTCACCCGCATCTTTATCGGGGCCGAAGAATACGAAGAACTGGGCCGCCGCATGGACCAATTGCTGGCCCATCTAAGGACATAACGCATGGTCACACCGGTTGGCACCTCGCCCGATCCCGCCGCGTCCACCCAACCCGGCATGGTGCCGTTCCACCTGCTCGGCTACCTGGCCCAGCTGCCGCTGTGCGCCGACACCGCCGATCTGCTGCAAACCACGCTGGCCCAGGCGATGCGGCTCACCAACGCAAGCGCCGGTCTGGCCGGGGCCGCCGGATCCACCGCTGACGACCTGATCAGCGAAGGGGCGATTAGCTCTGACCTGCGCGCCGCCCTGGTCCAGCTCCTCCCCACCCTCACCGGCGATGGTGAAGTGACCCTCAGCCCCGCCCCGGAGCCTGCGGTGTGGACCGAGACCGCAGGTGCGGAGGGAAGCGGGGAGACGGTTCTCTACGCCGCGCTGCCTGCCGAAGGTCATTTGCAAGGGGTGCTCGCCCTGGTGCTGCGGCCCGACGGGCCGCTCACCCCGGCGGGGCGCGACACACTGGGCCTGGTGGTCACGGCAGCAGGCGGGGCGCTGGCGACCCAGCGGACCCTGGGGCAGACCCGCCAGCGCCTGACCGAATTGAGCCTGCTCTACGAAGTCGCCACGGCGATGGGATCCACCCTGGAACTGAGCGTGCTGCTGAAAACGATGATGCAGGTGACCCAGACCGCCCTGCGCAGCGAAGCCTGCACCCTGATGCTGCTCGATGAGCAGCAGCGCGAGCTGGTCTTCGAGATCCCGCTGGGCGAAAAGCAAGACGAGTTGCGCCGCTTCCGCATCCCGCTCGACCAGGGCCTGGCCGGGTGGGTGGCCCGCACCGGACGCCCGGCCATCGTCAACGACCTGCGCAACGACCCCCGCTTCCTGGCCGAGGTGGACGCCAGCAGCGGCTTCAGCACCCGCGCCGCGCTGTGCGTCCCGCTGCTGGTCCGTGGGCAGGTCATCGGCGTGCTGGAGGTGCTGAACAAGCAAGACGGCGCGTCCTACACCACCAATGATCTGGCCTTGCTGACCACCCTGGCCGGGCAAGCCGCCGTCGCCCTGGACAACGCCCGCCTCTTCCGCAGCCTGCGCGAAGAACACGAGCGGCTGCTGGCCGCCGAAGAAGAAGTGCGCAAGAACCTGGCCCGCGACCTCCACGACGGCCCGGCGCAAGACCTCGCCGCGATCAGCATGGGCCTCGAAATCACCCGCCGCCTGCTCACCCTGGACCTGCCCCGCGCCCGCCAGGAGCTAGAAGGGGTGGAGAACCTGGCCCGGCGGGCCACCCGCCAGATCCGCACGCTCCAGTTTGAATTGCGCCCCCTGGCCCTGGAAACGCGCGGCGTGCGGGCCGCGCTCGAAACCTACATCCAACAACTCAGCCAGGGCAGCGCCACGCACTATGCCCTGCTGGCCGAAGGCTGCAAAGGCCGCTTGCCCACCCCCATGGAACAGGCCACCTTCAGCATCGTGCAGGAAGCGTTGGGCAACACCCGCAAGCATGGCAAAGCGACCCAGGTCGAAGTGCAGATGCACGAAAGGGACACGGCCTGGACAATCCAGGTCCGCGACAACGGCCAGGGCTTCGACGTCACCAACGTTTTGAAGAACTATGAGAGCCGCGGCAGCCTGGGCCTGCTCAACATGCGCGAGCGAGCCACCGCGATCGGCGGCCAACTGACCATCGACTCCGCGCCAGGGCAAGGCACCCTCGTCACCCTCCACATTCCCTGCGACCCCGCCCCCGATACCTTGCCCCACCCCGTCCCTGCTGCCCACGAGACGGGTGTGGCGGCCCCGTAGTGTAACCAGTACAAAGGACCACACGTTGGCTGGAGACCCTGCTGTTATGAGTACATCCCCTGGAAACAGCCCGAGCCTGTCGGCGGACGCGCGCTACAAACTCCTCTGCGCGGTCGGCAACCGGCTCAACTCGCTGGTGCGCCTCGATCATAGCCTGACCGACCTGCTGACGCAGATCGTGGAAGATGCCGCCCATGTCATCGAGGCGCGGGCCAGTTCGCTGATGCTGGTCGCCGATGACGGCGGGTACCTGATCTTTGAGGTCGCCTTTGGCGAAAAAGGCGCGCTGCTCAAGGGCAAACACCTGGAGATCGATGACAGGACCATCGCCGGGTGGGTGGCCCGGCACGGCGAACGGCTGATTATTGACGATGCCTACCAGACGCCGTTCTTTTCCGGCGCGGTGGATCGCACGATCGACTTCCAGACCGAGAGCCTGGTTTGTGTGCCGTTGCGGGCCAAAGAGCGCATCATCGGCGTGCTTGAAGTGCTGAACAAAATCAACGGGGAGCCGTTCACCGAGGACGACGCCGAGCTACTGGCCGCCCTGGCCGGGAGCGCGGCCATCGCCATCGAGAATGCCCGCCTGCTGAAAGAAATCACCCAGCGCGCCGACCAGTTGGAGCAATTGCTGGGCGAGCTACAGCGCACCTACAGCGGCACCATGCACGCCCTGTCGGCCCTGCTCGACACCCGCGACGAGAACACCGCCGGGCACAGCCAGCGTGTCGTCCTCTTCACCCTCGCCCTTGCGCGGGCACTGGGTATCACCGACCGCGAGCGGCTGCGCAACATCGAGTATGGCGCGCTGCTCCACGATGTCGGCAAGATCGGGGTGCCTGATGCGGTGCTCCATAAGCCCGGCAACCTGACCCCCGAAGAACGCGCCGAGATGTGCAAGCATCCCGAACTGGGCTATTCGATGCTGAAGGATATTGATTTTCTGCGCCCGGCCTGCCCCATCGTGCTTTACCACCACGAGCGGTGGGATGGGCAAGGCTACCCTAAAGGTCTCCAGGGGTTGGGTATCCCCGAAGAAGCACGCATCTTCGCTATCGCTGACGTGTTCGACGCGTTGACCTCCGAGCGGGTCTACCACCGGGCGATGAGCTACAACGAAGCGCGAACGCTGATCACCGGCGACCGGGGCACCCACTTCGACCCCGCTGTGGTGGACGCCTTCTGCACGATCCCCGAAGCCGAGTGGCAGACAATGCGCGACCGGGTGACCGCCCGGATCCAGCCTCAGGCCGTGTATGGCACCGCCAGCTTTGCGATGGCGAGCGAGGTGTTGTAAAAAACCACCGACGGCAGAGCGATCAAGCCCTGCCCGCGGTATTGGTAGGTGGGGAGTATCCGGTCTTAACGCTCCGGCGCAATCTTACGCACCGTGTCCCCGGCGCGAATCGTGCCGGGTTGCACCACCCGCGCATAGATGCCGCGCCGCCGCGCCTCTCGCCCTTCCGCGCCGTT
>JBBSAN010000028.1:0-19253 GCA_038252265.1 Chloroflexia bacterium | reverse complement strand
GTCGCCGGGATTAAGGCCACCGGGGCCACCCTGCCGATTGTCATCCGCCTGTCGGGCACCAATTCGGAAGAGGGGCGGGCGATCCTGGCCGAGGCCGGGTACACCGCGCTCGAATCGATGGACGAAGCGGCGGCCCGCGTGGTCGAACTAGCACAGGGGCTAACAGGCCAGGGGGGAGGCGCAGGGTGAGCATCTTAGTCAACAAAGACACGCGAGTCATCGTGCAGGGTATCACAGGCCGCGAGGGGACATTCCACGCGCGGGCGATGCTGGAATATGGGACGCCCGTGGTCGGCGGTATCCGCCCCGGCAAGGGCGGCCAGCGCGCCGTGGATGACCGGGTGCCGGTATTCAACACCGTGGCCCAGGCCGTGCGCGAAACCGGGGCCAATACGACGATCATCTTCGTCCCGGCATCCGGCGGGGCCGAAGCGATCCTGGAGGCGGCAGACGCGGGCATCGCCCTGATCGTCGCCATCACCGAGAACATGCCGGTGCTGGATATGGTCAAGGTTTACCAGGTGGTGCAGGAGCGCGGCAGCCGCCTGATCGGCCCGAACTGCCCCGGCCTGATTACCCCCGGCGAGGCCAAAGTGGGCATCATGCCCGGCTTCATCCACAAGCCGGGTCGGGTGGGTCTCGTCTCGCGTTCCGGCACGCTGACCTATGAGGTGGTCAACGCGCTGACCGAGGCGGGCCTGGGCCAGAGCACCGCCGTGGGCATCGGCGGCGACCCGATCATCGGCAGCACCTTCCTCGACATCCTGCACCTGTTCCAGGCCGACCCCGACACCGACGCGGTGGTGATGATCGGGGAGATCGGCGGCACCGACGAAGAGGTGGCGGCGGCCTATATCGGCCAGCACATGACCAAGCCGGTGGTCGGCTTCATCGCCGGGCGCACGGCCCCCGAAGGCCGCCGTATGGGCCACGCCGGGGCGATCATCTCCGGCGGGGCGGGCACCGCTGCGGGCAAGATGGACGCGATGCGCGCCGCCGGGGTCCAGGTGGCCGAGGCCCCCAGCGACATCCCCGCGCTGGTCAAGGCGGCGTTGGGATAAGCCACTCCGCCTCGGAGGGGCGACAGACGCTAGCCCACGGTGGGACCGGCTGTCCAGGAGGTTCGCATAACACCCCCGGGGGGGCGACAGACGCTAGCCCACAGTGGCAACTGTGGGGACGTTGATGTTTAAAACCCAAGCCCCGGAGGGGCGACAGAAGCGTTGTGCTGGTTCCGGCCATTGTTTTCTGTCGCCCCTCCGGGGCTTATCTGTTGGGGCGATGCTCACCCACGGCTCGCGCCGTGGGCTAGCGTCTGTCGCCCCTCCGGGGCTGGGTGTGCGGGGCGCATTGGCCTCTACCCGCAAGTATTCTAACCGACTATAGACCGGGAGCGACGCGCCTATGGAAGGTATGACTGAAGTCGTCACATGTGTCATCGTCGTTTTGGTTCTGTTTGAATTGGGTGCGTGCTATGGTCTCTATTCGTTTTGGAAAAGGCACCTACGCGGTAAGGCTTTAACCCGGCCCTCCCAGGTTATTACCCTCCTGGGTTGGTTGTTCCTAATGGCGCTCCTGGCACTCATCTTCATCTGGGTTTTTTTCCCGATGGGATGAGAACCTGCACCCGGCGCGCGTGCTGGTCGGTGTTCAGTGCCGTGCTTGCCACACCTGCCGCTAGATGGTATAGTATAGGCAGACAGACCACATGAAAGGAGCTTACGCCCATGGCGATTATTGAGGGCGAAGTATTAAAGGAGACGCTGGCCCATCTGGCCGACCGCATCTCTGAGATCGAGGTGCGTCTTTGACTTGGCCGGTAAAGAAAACGAGATAATCCGGCTCACCGAACAATCCGCCGTCTCCGATTTCTGGGACGACCCCACGCACGCGCAGAGCGTGATGCAGCGGCTGACCGCGCTCCAGGCCCAGGTGGACGAGTGGCGCGGCATCAGCGCCCAGGTGCGCGACCTGCGCGACCTGCTGGAACTGGCCGAGGCCGAGAACAACGCCGAGGTCGAAGCCGAGGTCGAACGCGAAACCCGCCCTTTGCTGGCCTTGCTCGACCGCAAAGAACTGGCCCTGGTACTGAACGGCCCGCACGATAGCAACAACGCGCTCCTGTCGGTCCATGCCCGCGAAGGCGGGGTGGAAGCGCAGGATTGGGGCGAGATGCTGCTGCGGATGTACACCCGCTGGGCCGAGGAACGCGGCTGGAAGGCTGACTTGATCGACCTGATGGAAGGCGACGAGGCGGGCATCAAGAGCGCCACGCTGGCGATGCGCGGCCCCAACGCCTATGGTTATGCCAAGGCCGAGGCGGGCACCCACCGCCTGGTCCGCATCTCGCCGTTCGACTCCGCCCGTCGCCGCCACACCTCGTTCGCCCTGGTCGAGGTCATGCCCGAACTGGACGACGACATCGAAGTGAACATCAACCCCGACGATCTGAAGGTGGACGTGTACAAGTCGGCGGGCGCGGGCGGGCAGAACGTGCAGAAAAACTCCACCGCCATCCGCCTGACCCACCTGCCCACCGGCATCGTCGTCACCTGCCAGAACGAGCGTTCCCAGTTGCAAAACCGCGAGTTTGCCATGAAGATCCTGCGCGGCAAGCTCTGGGAAGTGGCCGAACGCAAGCGGGCCGAAGAAGCGGCGCGGCTGAAGGGTGAGCATGTGTCGGTGGGCTGGGGCAGCCAGATCCGCAACTATGTGCTGCAACCGTACCAACTGGTGAAAGACCTGCGTAGCGGACACGAATCGACCGACCCCCAGGCGGTCCTGAACGGCGAGATCGATCCGTTCATTGATGCCTGGCTGCGCTGGCAGTTGACCGGCGCGACCGGGCTGGCCGCTGTCGCGGATGACCTCTAGGTGCAATAAAGGGACGAGGGACTGATGACAACACGCCCACCGACCGTGATCCTGGCGTCGGGGTCGCCCCGGCGCGAGCAATTGCTCCGGGGGTTACTCCCCACCTTCTGGGTGCGCGCCAGCGGGGCCGAGGAAGATAACGACTTCCGGCTGCCCGACCGCGATTTCCCGGTGATGAAGCTGCCGCCCGGCTACGCGGTGGCCGCCGAGCACAACCCGATGCTGTGGGCCTGGCGCAAGGCGATGACCGTGACCGATACAGCACGGGAATATGGCGATGTGCTGATCATCGGGGCAGATACCATCGTCGTGCTGGACAATGAGGTGCTGGGCAAGCCCCGCGACCGCGACGATGCGCGAGCCATGCTGCGCCGCCTCTCGCGCCGGTCCCACCTGGTGCTCACCGGCTGGGCCATCGTGCGCGCCTACCCGACCGGGGCCGCAGGCGCAGAGGGTCGCCCGCCCGACCTCTTCACCGGGCTGTATAAGTACGGCTACGTCTCCAGCACCGTCCACATGGCCGACTACAGCGATAACGTGATCGACTGGTATATCGGCACCCGCGAGCCGATGGACAAGGCCGGGGCCTACGCCGCGCAAGGGCAAGGCGCGAACCTCGTCCAGCGGATCGAAGGCTGCTTCACCAATGTGGTCGGTCTGCCGGTCTGCCAGATCCAGCGCTACCTCCAGGCGGCGGGTGTGCCGCTCCAGATGCAGCCCGATTGGAACATGGGTTGCACCGGGCCGTACTGCCAGGCCGCTCCACCGGGTTGATGGTTTGAACCACGAAAACACGAAGGCGACGAAACGCACGAAGCGAAGCGGGCGAAGCGGGCGAAAGCGGCGAACATGGAAGTGTTCGCCGCTTTCGTCGTTGTCGTTTCGTGGTTTTCGTCGTTTCGTGCCTTCGTGGTTCACGCGTCCCGCCGTGCTACTCCTCCGGCGGCACGATCTGCTCCAGCGCGGCGATCAGGGGCGGCAGGTCATTGTGGACCGTGTCCCAGACGATGCTCAAATCCACATCATCGTACTGATGAATCACCAGATTTCGCATCTGAGTCATGGCGCGCCAGGGTAGTTGTGGGTAAGTGGCCTGGGTTTCCGCCGATAGCCGACGCGCGGCTTCCCCGATGATTTCTAGTCGCCGGATCACAGCATCCTGGCATTGAATGTCCGCCTCAAAATCTTCGCTGGCCTTGCCGCTGGCATAGCCGATCGCCAGTTTGGCCGACGCCAAAATATCGATCAGGTATTCGCTATCCCGTAGCATGGACAACCTGCGCGGAATTGAGAATGGCTTTGCGCCGAATGTAGTTGCGACTGGCCTCAATGCCGCGTCGGCTGACCAAGTCCACCGCGCGTCCGAAGATCTGGCCCAATTCTTCCTGCATGGTGGCTAGCGCAAATAGTCCCCAGCGTGCAGACGGCGCGAAAGTCACGAGCACGTCAATATCGCTGTCAGGCCGGAAGTCGTTGCGCAGGACTGAGCCGAACAGGGCGAACTCGGTGATCTGCCAGCGCTGGCAGAAGGCTGCGATTTGCTCCTGGGGCAGCACAATATTAGTCTGCGGCATGGGCGGGTTCCTCACGAGGCCAGCTTGGCGTTCTCCCGCTCCAGCACGACGAGCAGGATGGCGATGTCGGCGGGGGTGATGCCCCCGATGCGGGCAGCCTGGCCGACTGTGGCGGGGCGGAACTGGGCCAGCTTCTGCTGCGCTTCGCGGCGCATCCCGACGATGGCGGTGTAGTCCAGGGTCACGGGCAAGCGGTGCTCCTCCACGCGGTGGACACGGCGCACCTCGGCCTCTTGCTTCTCGATATAAGGGCCATACTTGGTGGCAATGGTCACCTGCTCGGCCACCGCAGGATCGCTCTCGCTGCCCAGCGCGACCAGCGCCGGAGCTTCCACTTCGGGGCGGCGCAGGTACTCGGCGACGCTGACCGGGCGTTCCGGCGCGGGCCATCCGGCGGCCACCAGCCGGGCGACGGCCTCGCCGGTGGGGTTCAACCGCTCCGTTTCGACCCGGCGCAGGGTGTCGGCCACGCGGTCGCGCTTGTTCTCCACCGCGTCGTACCGTTCGCGGGAGACGAGTCCCAGGCGGTAGGCGAGGGGGGTCAGGCGCAAGTCGGCGTTGTCGTGGCGCAGGAGCAGCCGGTACTCGGCCCGCGAAGTGAACAGGCGGTACGGCTCGGTCAGCACCGTCGTGGTCAGGTCGTCCACCATCACCCCGATATAGGTCAGACTCCGTGGTAGCACCAGCAGTTCGCCCCGGTCCAGCGCGGCGGTCAGAGCGGCGGTGGTGTCGGCCATCAGCGTCGCTTCCGGCCAGGCGGGGGCGGCGGATTTTGGATTTTGGATTTTGGATTTTGGATCAACTTCTGGGCCAATGTCTGATCCCTGATCCCTGATCCCTGATCCCTCGGCAGATCGGCGGGCGGCCAGCGCAGCATTGATCCCCGCCAGAATGCCCTGGCCTCCGGCCTCTTCGTAGCCGGAGGTGCCGTTGATCTGCCCGGCCAGGAAGAGGTTGGCGACCCGTTTGGTCTCCATCGCCGCCGTGATCTCAGTGGAGGGGACGGCATCGTACTCGACGGCGTAGCCGATGCGCATGATCTCCGCGTTTTCCAGCGCCGGGATGCTGTGGATCAGCGCCCACTGCACGTCTTCGGGCAGGCTGGTGTTCGCGCCCTGCACGTAGACCTCGTGCGTCTCCCAGCCTTCGGGTTCGAGGAAAAGCTGGTGGCTCTCCTTGTGGGCAAAGCGCACGATCTTGTCCTCAATTGAGGGGCAGTAGCGCGGGCCGACCCCCTCGATGCTGCCGTTGAACATCGGGGCGCGGTCCAAATTGGCGCGGATGACCGCGTGCGTCTCGGCGGTGGTGTGGACGATGTAGCACGGCATCTGCGGACGCCAGGCGGTGGGCTCGGGATTCGGGTAGCTCGCCAGCGCGGGGCGCAGCACCGGCTCCACCGGCGTGTGACTGAAGCCCAGCGGGGTGGGGCTGCCGAACTGGTACTCGACCCGGCTCCAGTCAATGGTGCGGGCGTCGATGCGCGGCGGCGTGCCGGTCTTCAGCCGCAAGAGGGGGAACTTGAGTTCGCCCAGGTTTTCGGCCAGGGCAATGGACGGTGCTTCGCCTGCCCGCCCGGCGCTGGCGGTCACGTCGCCCATGATGATCCGCCCGCGCAGGAAGGTGCCGGTGGTCAGCACGACGGCGCTGGCCCGGTAGGTGCGGCCCGTCGCCGTGACCACCCCGGCCACTTTCAGGCGGCGGCGCGGGTTGTGCAGTGCCTGTTCGGCGGCATCGGGGTGCGGGTCCAGCGTGGCCGCTACTTCCTCCCACGGCCCGGCGAGTGGCTCCAGCAAGAGTTGGGCGACCTGGCCCTGTTTCAAGTCCAGCCCCGGCGTCGTCTCCAGCGCCGATTTCATCTGCTGCCCGTAGAGCCACTTGTCGCACTGGGCGCGCAACGCCTGCACGGCGGGGCCTTTGCTGGTGTTCAACATGCGGATCTGGATGAAGCTGCGGTCGGTGTTGCGCCCCATCTCGCCGCCCAGCGCGTCGATCTCGCGCACTGTGTGGCCCTTGGCCGGGCCGCCGATCGACGGGTTGCACGGCATCAGCGCCACACTGTCCAGGTTCAGCGTCAGGAGCAGCGTCTTGCGCCCCATGCGTGCCGCCGCCAGCGCCGCCTCGCACCCGGCGTGCCCCGCCCCCACCACAATCACATCATATGTCGCGTCGTTCATTCCCCATTCCTTCTGCTCAAGCCTGTGATACCAGCGTAATTGTACCACAGGCGTGGGCTGGGGCGCAAAGGTGTAGACGTTAGAGATCAGAAATCAGAAATCAGCTTTTCGACAAAAAGTAAGGAACATAGTGCAAGCATGGTTCTTGCAAAGTCGGTCAGTGTCGGCCAAACTCAGGCTGTCATCCTGAGCGCAGCGAAGGATCTTGTTGATGGTCAACGGTGCCGAGGCCACGATCCCGATCTTCCCTGACGACTGGGTGGCCCCGACAAGATCCTTCGCTGCGCTCAGGATGACAGCCTGGGGTGCGGCCCCCACCGACCGATTTTGCATCAGTCGTGGTAGTGCAAGCACTTGCCCCGACCGATACCCATCCTCCTCTACTGCCCACTGCCTACTGCCCTCCCGTCTTCACGCATGGCCTTCTTCGTGCTAAACAGGCGGTAACGGAGTGCCACATGAATGCAATGTGTTTAGGGGAGGATTCTAATCGTGAGCTTACTAGAAAATTTGATGGACCAGGCGTTCGCCAAGCTGAGTGGGGAGGAGCGCATGGCCCTGTTGCAGGGCACGGTGGAGAAGGCGTTGATGACGCTGACCCCCGACGAGCGGCGGCAACTGCTGGACCAGGTGGTAGACCATTTTCTTGATGGGTTGAGCGCCGAGCAGCAGGCGGTACTGGTGCGCGATGTGCTGCCCGCATTACTGGGGCGGCTGTTGCAGGCCGGGAATATGTCGGTGGACGACTTCCTCTGGGCGGCGATGGGCAGCCTCAACGCCCTGGAAGGCAAGAGCCGGGTGGCGGACGGAAGTACGAAGCCAGGATCGGAGTGATCATTGACAAACAGGCGGCACAGGCGTATACTCAACAGTGGGCCAGGCAACGATCCTTCTGTATCATGCTGTTTTTGCTACTCCTCTGCGCTGCCGGCCTTCAGAAAGAGCAGGTGACTGGCTATGGATGCCGGTCCAGATAAGCCCACGGCACTGCGTTTTGGTCTAACCAGAAGGCGACCGTGGGCGGTGCAACAAGTGTCATTAAATCAACGCAGCCTCCGCGAGGGGGCTGAACCGGAGGGGTGCTATGCACCGGCTCCGGCGCGTGCGGGGCGTCCCCGGCACGTCGTTGTTGCTCGCGCGGAGGGGGAACCTGCCCGCGGCCAGGCCGGGGTGCCCGGCGGTCTACCGGCCTAGCGCCGCGCCGCCTGCCCCTCCTCGGGCAATGATGGCGGCCTCCCCCATCGCGCCGTGACCCGGTCACCCAGCGCCACCTCCGACTCCCGCGTGAGAGCGAGGTGGTTTTTTATGCCCTTTTTGAGCGAGTTAATAGGCCGTCCGGTGCGCGATGGCCGGGGTGAACTGGTCGGCAAGTGCAGCGATGTGTATGTGGACCCCGAGCCGGGGTTCCCGGAAGTCGTGGCGCTGGGCCTGGCGCGGGATGGGCAGGAATTCCTGATCGCGGCGATGGACCTCGCCCGGTTGGACCACAGCACGATCGAATTGCGCGAACGGCTGCGCGACCTGGCACTGTACGAGCCGCACGGCGACGAATTGCCCCTGGCACGCAAGGTACTGGACCGCCAGATCATTGACGTGCATGGGCGGCGGGTGGTGCGGGTGCATGACCTGTTGCTGGAGCGCACCAACGGGCATTACCGGCTGGTAGGGGTGGATGCCACCCCCCGCGCCATGCTGCGCCGCCTGGGGCTGGAGCGGCCCACTAACGGCCTCCTGCGCACCGTCGGGCTGGGCAAGGCGCTGGGCGACGGTTGCATCCCCTGGAACCAGCTTGACCCGGTGGCGATTGGCCCGGCGGGCATTCCCCTCAAGACCGACCACACCGACCTGGAACGGATGCACCCCGCCGATCTGGCCGACATTGTGGAGCAGTTGGACCACACCGCTGCCGGGTATGTCCTCTCGACGATGGACGCCGAGCGCGCCGCCGACATGTTGCAAGAGGTGGATGAGGACCTGCAAGCGCCGCTGCTGGAACACCTCGACACCGAGCGCGCCGCTGATATCCTGGAGCGGATGTCGCCCGACGAGGCCGCCGACCTGCTAGGCGACATGCCGGAGGGCCGGGCCGCCGAGGTGCTGGACCGGATGGAGATGGATGAAGCCGAGGATGTGCGCGAATTGCTGGCCTATGCCCAGGACAGCGCGGGCGGGCACATGACCACCGACTACCTGGCTCTGCCGCCCACCCTGCCGGTCCAGGCGGCGCTGGCGAACATCCGCGCTGCCACCCCCGAAGTGGACAATATCTATTACCTCTATGTGACCGACCCCGACGAGCGCTTGCTGGGGGTGCTGACGCTCAAGGCATTGCTGCTGGCCGACCCGGCGGCGCTGCTGGGCGCGGTGATGGAGTCGCCGGTGATCAGCCTGTCCGCCGATGCCAGCGAAGAAGAAGTGGCGGCAGTGCTGAACAAGTATCACCTGCTGGCCGTGCCGGTGGTGGATGATGAAGACCGCTTGCAGGGTATCGTCACCATTGACGATGTGCTGGACACGATGCTGCCGGAAGTGGTAAAGCGCCGGCTGCCCCGCAAGTATGCGTGAGGGCAGCGAGCAGCGAGCAGCGAGCAGCGAGTGACGTGGGGTCAGGGGTCAGGGGTCGGCCTTACGCATCACGCATCACGCATCACGCATCACGTTTCACCCCTGCCGGTCGGCGAAGGCCTGTAACGTGTCGGCGGCGTTCCGGCCCAGGGGGACGCCGTGGCCGAAGCAGATCAGCCGGGGCTTACGCCGGGCCAGGGCGCGGATCGAGCGTTTGTCTTCGGTCATGTCCACCGTGGCGATGGCGATCGGCAGGCGCAGGCCCGCAACGTGCATCATCACGTCGCCGCAGAAGAGGATGCGCGCCTGGGGTTGCCAGAACGCGAGGTGGCCGGGGGCGTGGCCCGGCGTCGCCAGCACCTGCAAGCCGCTCATCACCTCGGCCAGCACTTCTCCGTCTGCTACTACCCGGTCCACCGGCGTCGGCTTGAACGTGGTCGGCGGCACGCGCAGCAGCCGGTTCAGGCCCGATAGCTGATCTGGGGCTGGCCGGGGCACCGGGATCTTGCCTTCGATCACCGGGCGTTCACCCGCCGAGGCGATCACCTGCGCCCCGGTGGCGGCCTGGAGGGTAGGCAGCCCGCCGACATGGTCGGGATGCGCGTGGGTGATCAGGATGCGCTTCACGGCCTGGGGCGGGCGGCCTGCTGCATGAAGCTGCTGGAGAATCCGGTCGGCGGCCAGTTCCAGCCCGGTGTCAATCAGGGTCAGTCCATCGGGATCTTCGATGCCGTAGACCCGTCCGACCAGCAGGCCGGTGAACCGGTAGAGGCGGGGGATGATCTGCTTCATTGGGGGGTAGTCCTCTGGGGCCTGGTGCCCAAATGCAAACGCCGCCGGCAGCTTTGGATGCTGCCAGCGGCGCTGTCTGATCCATCTCCGCCCAGATTGGCTCGGAGAAAGGATCGGTAGGCGATTATATTATGCTGTGGTGACGCTGAGGGCACGGTCGATCTGGCGCTTGAGCTGCGCCTTGGGGGCGAAGCCGACCAGGCGGCTGACCTCACGTCCGCCGCGGAAGATCAAGAGCGTGGGAATGCTCTGGATGCCATAGCGGCTGACGGCGTCATAGTTCTCTTCGGTGTTCAGCTTGGTAAAACGCACCTGGCCGTCATACTCTCCGGCCAGCTCATCGAGCACCGGTGCGATCATCTTGCATGGGCCACACCACTCGGCCCAAAAATCAACAATAACAGGAACATCACTTTCCAGGACTTCTTTCTGGAACGTGGCATCTTCGATAGGGGTTGGCTTAGCCATTTCGCGTGTTTCTCCTTTTCCCTTGCAAAAACGGACGGACAGGGGTGCCGTCCAGAGGTTATTATACGTTACCCGGTGGAGGCCGTCAAGCGATCTGTATTACATTTATCATGCCACGAGGCCGGAACCTGGCAGGACGCTGGTCCCGTCAGGCTCCGGCCTCGGCAGGCGGCGCGGGGTTGGCCGCGGTGCTACTTGACGGTCGGGGTGACGCTGAGGGCGCGGTCGATCTGGCGCTTGAGCTGCGCCTTGGGGGCGAAGCCGACCTGGCGGCCAACCTCGCGCCCGCTGCGGAAGATCAAGAGTGTCGGGAGGCTCTGGATGCCGTAGCGACCCATCGTCTCGTCGTTCTCATCGGTGTTGAGCTTGGTAAAGCGCACCTGACCGTCATACTCCCTGGCCAGCTCATCGAGCACCGGCGCGATCATCTTGCAGGGCGGACACCACTCGGCCCAAAAATCAACAATGACGGGAACGTCACTCTCCAGGACTTCTTTCTGGAACGTGGCATCTTCGATAGGGGTTGGCTTAGCCATCTCGTCTATTTCTCCTTTTCCCTGGCAAAGAGCGGGCGGACAGGGTGCCGCCCAGAGGTTATTATACGTGACCGGCTGAGGGCCATCAAGCGATCTGTATTACATCTATCCATAACCGGTGGCCGGGACCGGTAGAGAATCCTCTACCGGTCCCGGCCTCTACAACAGGGGCGGGGCGCAGGTCTGACCCTACTTCGTGGTCAGCGTCCCGACCATGCCCTGGTCCTTGTGGCCGGGGATGTCGCAGATGGTCTGGAAGCTGCCTGCGGTCAGGTCCATCGCCAGCGTCTCGGTGCCGCCGCTGGGGATGTTCTTGGTCTTCATCACTTCCGTGCCATTGCTGACCACGGCGAAGTTATGCGGGAACTTGCCCTTGTTGGTCACCTTGAACGTCACTTTGCCCGCGCTGGTATCAATGGTCTTCGGCTCGATGCTCCACTCGTTCAGTGTCACCTCGATCGCGGCCCCGGTGCTGGTGCCGCCGCTGGCAGCGGGGGCGGGGGTAGCGGTCGGCGCTGCCGCGACCGGCGCAGTGGTGGCGGTGGCCGCAGCGGGCGGATTCGTCGGAGTCTCGACCCCGCACGCCGCCAGGGCCACGCTCATGCCCAGTACCAACAGGCCCAGCAGCAGGTGCCGGCGTAATGTTCCCACGCGTTCGTTAAAACCCCTCATCAAGAACGTCCCTCCCAAATTGGTATAAATAGTGATGTTCCACGGCCTGTGCCCGCTAGGCGAGCACGTAGACAATATCGTTCTGCACCTTCCAGCTAAAGACCGGTAGATGGCGTAGCGGCACATAGTAGAGCGCCGGGCCGGTCAGCGCCGCGCCGGTCACGTCGAAGGACGAGCCGTGGCAGCCGCAGACAAAGGCGTGGGTTTTGCTCTGCCAGCCCAGGTCACAGCCCAGGTGCGTGCAGACGCCCGACAAAGCGTTGAACTTGGTCGCATCTTCCCGTACCAGGAAGCCTTTGACCGCTCCCATTGTCACCGGGATCGCCTCGCCGATTTGCACATCGTTCATATGAGCCACGGCGAACCACTTGCCCTGGCCGTCCGGCAACGTCCCCGGCGGCGCGTTCTTGTCGCCATAGATTTGCTCATACTTCTCCAGCTCTTCCTGGGCGGCAGCGGTGGCGGCTTTGGCCCCGCCGACTTCTTGCTGCATGAAAATGTTTTGCAAGCCCAGCCCGGCGACCAGCCCGGCAGCGGCAGCGCCCATCGCACCGAGCAAACTGCGGCGGCTCACACGGCGTTCCAGAAACGTGCTGGCCGGAACCACCCGCCGATCTTCCGGGGGCGGGGACGCAGGCGGCGGGGCCATAGCCACGGCAGGCAGCACCGGGGCGGGGCGGGGCGCAGGAGCCACCCCGGCGACCGGGGCGGCAGCGGGACGCGGTTGGCCGATCGGCGGCGCTCCCGTTGGGCCCTCATCAGCCCCCGGAGCAGCGACAAACAACTGAGCGCGCAAGTTCGCCAGGAACGCCGGATCGGGTTCGTCGGCTCCGGGGCGCATCGCGGCCCAGGCGGTGGCCGCAGCCAGTACCTCCCCCTCGGCGGGGTCGTCACCGGGTTCCAGTTCGGGGTGCTGGTTGGCTTGTAACTGATCAATCCAGCGATTCAGGCGTTCATACTGCGGACTCATACTTCACCTCGCGGCGCGTGCAGATTCCCTGCTTTTTGTAGCGCACGATATTGCAAAACTTTGACATTGCCTTCACTGATATTCATGGCCGCCGCTGTTTCCTTCAGCGAGTAGCCATGCAAAAAGCGGAAGGTCAACACCTGACGATAGTTTTCGGGCAGCCGCTCCAGAATGGCCCCTACTTTTTGAACGGCAGGATCTTCCGGTTCGGGCGGTGCGGACGGTTCGGGCCCCTCAACAAATTCTTGATAGCCGTTGGCCTCCTGCATTTCATCCAGGCTGACCACACTACCCTTATAATAGATACGCCAATGATCGGCAATGGTGGTGCGGGCGACCTGATAGAGCCAGGCCAATTGGCTCTGTTCGTCTTGTTCGACCTTCAGGCTCTGGGTCGCTTTCATAAACACTTGCGCGGTCAGATCTTCGGCATCCTGGCGGTTGCCGACCTTATGATAAATGAACCGATAAAGCTGGGCGGCATGGACATCATAGATGCGCCGCAACACTTCGTCGGGGCTGGGGGTCGGGGCAGCCATAGCGGCAGGCTCCGCCTGAGATTGGCGATTAGCGGGTGATCGGTTGAAGGCGAGCACGGTTCTCGACTCCTCTTCTTCTAACTTGCGCGGCTCTCGCGGCGAGAGGCTTCATCGGGGCCGGGTCAGGAATCGCTCGCGGATCCCTCATGCTTAACTGTACGGTGTCAGGTTACAGCCTGCGCGGTTTCCCGCTTAACCCAGATCGTACATCTATACGACGGAGGTTACATGCACTATACCATAAGTGCCATCAGAAGACCCAGGACAGGTGGGCAGGGGAGCGGGGAATCGCGTATAATCGGGCAAACCCTACAGGAGGCTTTCGATGATCACTCATATTTTGCTCTGGAATTATCGTGATGAAGTGCCCGCCGAGGAGCGCGCCGCGATTGAGGCGCTGCTGGTGGATCTGCCGGACGCCGTGGCCGGGCTGCACAGCCTGACCTTTGGCCCGGTCTTTCGCTGGCGGGTGCGGGAATACAGCCACGCCTGCGTGATGCAGTTCCTCGACCTGGCCGCGCTGGACGACTATCAGGTGGACCCGGCGCACCAGGCGTTCGCGGCGCGCTTTCACCCGGCCACGGCAGAACTGGTAGCGCTGGATTACGAAACATGAAACGCGCCCGCCGTACCCCGTGACCCGTGCAACCGCCCCGGTCACGGCGATCCCCGCGTCGTTTATGAGTGAGGCTCCAATTATATGGGAGAGATCGCGACCATCTCTGAAACAGACACAGCCGATGGGTCGGTTAGTCGGGCCACGGCCCGGCTGCTGGCCCTGGTGCCCGCCGGGCTGGCCCTGGTTCTCTATACGGTGACCTGCTCCCCGACGGTCAATTTCACCGATAGCGGCGAACTGATCACGGTGGCCTGGACCGGGGGCGTCGCCCACCCACCCGGCTATCCGCTCTACACCACCATCGGTAGCCTGTTCATCCACCTCCCGCTGGGCAATCCGGCCTGGCGGATGAACATGCTGTCGGCGTTGTTTGCCGCCCTGGCCGTCGGCCTGTTCTACTGGCTGATTACCGATACCCTCGCCGGGATGCCTGCGTTCCTGCGTGGGCAGGAACCGCGTCCCGCCGCTCCCGTCCGGCCCCCGCCGCCGTCTTCCGGCCAAGCAGCGCGCCCGCCGCCCGCGACAGCGACACCGCGCCGGGACCGCCCGGCCTCCCGCCCGGCCTCTGGCTCCCCGGCCCGCGCCACCTCGGCCTCGCCCGCTCCGAAGGAGCCAACCCCCCGGCCTGTGCGCCCGGCCCCAGCCGCCGCCCCGGTGTCCTGGGCGGCGGTGGCCGGGGGGCTGGCCGGGGCCGGGTTGCTGGCCGGGTCGGTCACGTTCTGGAACTGGGCAACCCAGGCCAAGTTCTATAGCCTCCACTACGCCTTTGTGGCCGGGTTGCTCCTGCTGGCCCTGCGGGCGCACCGGGCGCTCGCCACCGAACTCGCCGCCGAAGCTGCACCTGCACCGATCTGGCCGCCGACTCGTTGGTCCCCGGCGGTGCGCCTGCTCCACCTGCTGGCCTTCTTTACGGGTTTATCCCTGACCAACCACTTTCTGACCTTCTTACTCTTGCCAGGCCTCGGCCTGCTGCTGTTGCTCCCTCTCCAGTACACCAGCCTGGTGCTGCGCCGCATCGTGCGCTACGGGGGCACGCTGCTGCTGGTGGGGATCATCCCGCTGTTGCTCTATCTCCTCCTGCCTATTCGCGCTAATCTCCAGCCCTTGATCGCCTGGGGGACGCTCACGACCTGGGGCGATTTCTGGCGGCAAGTGACCGCGCAAAGCTACCAGGGCCTGTTCAGCACCGCCAATCTCGGCAACCACATCGCCGATGCCTTCACCTATACCGCGAACCAGTTTACCCTCGGGCTGGGCATCCTCCTGCTGGTCCCCCTGATCGTTGGGCTGGTCTACCTCTGGCGCACCGATGGGGCGCTGCTGGCGGCCAGCGCGCTGATCGCCTTCGTTGCCGTGGTGGTCGCGCTCAACTATAACATCCGGGAAATCGCCACCTACTACGTCCCGTTCTACATGATCATGCTCTGGTGGGTGGGGCTGGGGGTGGCGCAGGGCCTTCTCTGGGCACGCGCCCGGTTCCCGGCGGCGGCGGATCTCCTGCGCCAACCGGCGACTGCGTTGTTGGCCGGGGCGCTCTTGCCGGTGATCGCTGTTGTGATCAACGTGGGGGCCGCCGGGCACGCCAATAACACCACCGCCGAACTATATGTGCGTAACGCCTTCAAGAATTTCAGCCCCAATGCCCTGGTGCTGACCAACTACTGGGACTTCACCTCGACCAGCTTCTACTTCCAGCATGTGCTGGACGAGCGGCCCGATGTGGTGATCATCGACAAAAACCTGTTGCGCCAACCGTTCTATCTGGACTACCTGGAACGCAACTACCCGGATGTGGTCAGCAAAAACGCGGAACCGTTCACGGCGTATAAGGCCCTGTTGCGCCAGTGGATCGATACCGGGCAGACCCCGCGCCTGCTGCCGGCGGCCTACACCGCCGTCCTCAACGGGTTCATCGACAGCAACCTGGGGCAGCGCCCGGTGTACACCACCTTTGTGGTCCCCAAGAGCGATCTCCAGGAACAACAAGAGGTGAATGATGTGCTGGGGACACGCCGGAATGATCTGGTGCCCGAAGGATTCGGCTACCGCATTGCCGGGCCGGGCGATGATCGGGCGACGCAGGACCCCCAGTTTGACCTGCGCGGGGTGGCGACCGAACGGGTGCCGCTGGACGAAATCGAAGCCTCGGTCGTCGCGCTCTATCCGGGCTTCGTGCAAGCGGTGGGGTCCTACCTGGCGAATAGCACGGACCCGGCGGCGCAACAGGTCGGCAACGGGTTGCTCGCCCAGGCGGCAGCCCTCCAACCCCTGGCCGCGTTCCAGGACGAACGCCCCCGCTTACGGTAAGCGTGCGCCGGGCACCGGCATGGGTGACGCGGTTGGCTGTTGCGGTCAGGAGCGATCCCGCGTTGATCTCTGACTTCTGATTTCTGATTTCTAATTTCTCCGCAATACTTTGCGCGCAGTTGGGGTCTTTTGCTATACTGGCCGGGTAGGGCGCGGCGACGGGCGCAGGTTTAGCAGATGGGGACATGGCTTGAACTGGGTTGATGGGGCGGTAGTGGCGACCGTCGTGCTGTTTGCAGCGGTGGCGGTGTCGCGCGGGTTTGTGCAGGTAACGACAAACCTCGTGGGCTTCGTGCTGACGCTGCTGGTGGCCCTGCTGTGGCACCCCCAGGTGGCGGCGTTCCTGACGGCACAGATGGGATTAGCGCCGATGTGGGCGCAGCCGGTGGCGTTTCTGGGTGTGTGGTTGGGCACGCAACTGGTCTACAGCCTGCTCGTCAAGCTCCTGCTGGGCCGGGTGATGCTGCGGGCCAGCCGCTCGTCGCTCAACCGTTCGCTGGCCGTGATCCCCGGTGCCCTGCACGGGCTGATCATCAGCGCGCTGGTCTTGACCGTGCTGGCGCTGGCCCCGCTGGGAGCCACGTCGGCCACCGGCAGCAGCGTGCCCCGCGACCTGATCCTCTCGTCGCAACTGGGCGGGCGGCTGGTGCGGCTCACGTTGGGCGTCGAGCGGCAAATGGCGGGCATCTTTGAACCCGCCTTGCAGGCCACGCTGGGGTTCCTCACCGTCAAGCCGGAGCCGACCAGCGGCGAAACCATCGATCTGAAGTTCGTCGTCAGCGACCCCGCCCCCGACACTGAGGACGAGCAGCGGATGCTCGATCTGGTCAACGCCGAGCGGACCAAGCGCGACCTGCCCCCCCTGGCGATGGATGCCACCTTGCGCGCGCTGGCCCGGAGCTACGCCCTGGATCTGTTCGCCCGCGGCTACTTCTCGCACACGTCCAAAGAGGGCCTGTCGCCGTTCGACCGGATGCGCAACGCGGGGGTGATCTATGGCCTGGCCGGGGAGAACCTGGCCCTGGCTCCCACGCTCGACCTGGCCCATGACGGCCTGATGCAGAGTCCCGGTCACCGCGCCAACATTCTCAACAGTGGCTTCCGCAAGGTGGGTATCGGCGTGCTGGACGGCGGCGTCTACGGCAAGATGTTTGTGCAGGAATTCACCGACTAGCGACGAGTGCTGAGTGCTGAGTGCTGAGTACTGAGTGCTGAGTGCTGAGTGGGAAGAGATACCTCACGCGCAGGCGATTGCGTATATAGATAAGGCTGATGTATTTCGGCTGGTGGGATCGGGCCGGGTAGGGGCGCACCGACGTGTGCGCCTGTTTGGGGGTCCGTGATCTCCCGGTTGCACCATGAGGCCGACGCGAATGTATCGGCCCTGGCAGATGGAGAGGACGATGGATAACCCTACGATAGCTGATATGAAGTCCCCTGCGGACCACTCAGCACTCAGCACTCAGCACTCAGCACTCCGTTTCGGGTGGATCGTACCGGTGTCGGCGGGGGCGAAGACGCAGAATGTGCCGATCGTCATCGGGCAGCAAGCCGAGATCCTGCCGGTGGTGGCCGAGCATTTCGACTCGCTGTGGGTCTATGATCATTTCTACGGGCTGGACAAGCCGCAACGGCCCTGGATGGAGTGCTGGACGACGCTGACCTGGCTGGCGGCGCGCTTCCCCACGCTGCGGATCGGGTCGGTGGTGCTGGGGGTGGGTTACCGCAACCCGGCGCTGCTGGCGAAGATGGCGGCGACCTTGCAGGCGTTCAGCGGCGGGCGGCTGGTGCTGGGCATCGGCGCGGGTTGGCGCGAGGAGGAACACCGCGCCTACGGCTATCCCTTCCCCGGTGCCGGGGCGCGGCGCGACGAACTGGACGAGGCGCTGGAGATCATCCACCGGATGTGGACCGAGGACGCCCCGACGTTCCACGGCACCCATTTCCAGATCGAGGAGGCTTACTGCCCGCCCTGGCCCGACCCGCTGCCCCCGATCATGATCGGCAGCTTCGGCGAACGCATCCTGCCGCTGATCGCCCGCCGCGCCGATTGGTGGGATGTCTGGTCCTGGTCGCTGGATGCGATTGACCCCGCCGCCTACCGGGCCAAGCGTGATCTGCTAGACAGCCACGCCCGCGACCTGGGCCGCGACCCGGCGACGATCACCCGCAGCCTGTCCATGACCGGGGGCACGCTGCCCCAATCGGCGGAGGACTCGGCCCGTTGGGTGGAGCGGCTGCGCCCGTTTGCCGCCGCCGGGGTGACCCACTTTATGATCGACTTCGGCTTTGTCCCGGCCCCCGACCCAATCCGGCGCTTCGCCGAGGAAGTGATGGGGGCGTTGAACACGGAGGCGGTGGGAGGATGACCCTGGAACCAATCACCTGCAACAATTGTGGAGCCGCACTCGATGTGCCACCGGAAGCGAACTACGTCACTTGCGCCTACTGCGGTTCGCGGCTAGAGGTGAAGCGCACCCCCAGCGTGGTCTACACCCAGGTGTTGCAGCAGCTAGACGCGCGCACCCAACGGCTATCCGCCGATGTGAGCCAACTTCAGTTGGATCGCGAGTTGGCGCAGATCGACCGCGACTGGGAGCAGCAACGCCAGCGATATTTGCTGCGCGACCGCACCGGCGCGACGATTGAGCCGGGTGGCCCCCTGACCGCTTGGTCTGTAGGGTTGACGGTAATCGGTATCGTGGTGCTTACCGTATTTGCTTTCGTGTGGCCGGGAATGCTTGCAGGCGAGTATGGCGAGGCGTTTTTCCTGATTGCGCTGGCGTTCGTGGGGCTGATGATCTGGGGTACAGTGACCCGGATCTCACAGGTCACTAACTACCAGCGGGCGAAAAGCGCCTATGAGGCCCGCCGCTCTGCCGTTGTCCAACAGCGTTTCGGAGGGCAGTAAGGGTCGGTTGGCACTCCCTGGCCCATTTCGTGCAACAGGGTAAGCATCGAGCGAACCCATCATTAGTAGTGTAGGTAGGAGTTCCGTTTTTGGAAGATGTGCCTATTGAAGAGGGAGAGACTCCCGCCAAGCCGCCCCGCGCCCGCAAGCGTGCCGCCGCCCCGCCCCCCGATACGATCCCAGCCCCGCCCGCCGATGCGCCTGCGGCCAGGCCGCCCCGTGCCCGCAAGAAGACTGCCACACCCGACGTGC
>JBBSAN010000027.1:0-19267 GCA_038252265.1 Chloroflexia bacterium | reverse complement strand
GGTATAGATCGAGCCTTCCGGGTCGGCCCCGACGATCAGGATATTGGGGTTGCGCTCCTTCAGGTAGCGCCCAATACCGGTGATCGTGCCGCCGGTGCCCACCCCGGCCACAAAGGCGTCGATCCGCCCGCCGGTTTGCTCCCAGATTTCCGGCCCGGTGCTGTCGTAGTGGGTCTGCGGGTTGGCCTGGTTGAAATACTGGTTGGGCTGGAAGGCCTGGGGGATTTCGCGGGCCAGCCGGTCGGCCACGCTGTAGTAGCTCTCGGCGCTCTCACGCGGCACCGCCGTCGGCGTGGTCACGACCTCGGCCCCGTAGGCCCGGAGCAGCGCCACCTTCTCGCTGCTGACCTTATCGGGCATCACAAACACGCAGCGGTAGCCCAGGATCGCGGCAGCAATTGCCAGCCCGGTGCCGGTGTTGCCGCTGGTCGGTTCCACAATCGTCCCGCCGGGGCGCAAGTGGCCGCGCCGCTCGGCATCGCGGATCATCGTGATCCCGATCCGCGCCTTCACATTTTCGCCGGGATTGAACATCTCCAGCTTTGCCATCAGGGTCGGGCGCAGCCCCCGGTTCAGCCGGGGCAGCCGCACCATCGGGGTGTTGCCAATGAAATCAAGCAGGGAATCACCGATTCCAGGAAGCGGTCGAGGAGAGGGGGCGTCGGGGGGCTGCACGCCCCGCAACATGTCGGGGTCCGCCGTCGTAGTCATAGCGAGGTCTCCGTTCTAGGCATCGTCGGCTAGAAGCAAACGAGGGGGCTAAGGTCCAAAGTCTGGTAGCAATCTTGCTGATCACAGACTACATGGTTTATTATACGCGCCGGGTTTCGGGCAAGTCAACCGGATGCAGCAGTACTTTCGGGCGATTTGTTAAAACCGGATAGCAGAAAGAGTTGATTAATGAGTACGTCTGTACAGGAATTTCGGCAGGGGCCGGGCTGCTTGGTCCGGGCGGTCTACTTTATCCTTATCGGCTGGTGGCTGACCGGGATCTGGTCGGCGGTGGCGTGGGGGCTGATGGCCTCGGTGATCGGGCTGCCCATCGGCCTGTGGATGGTCAACCGCCTGCCCCAGGTGCTGGCCCTGATGCCCGCCCGCATGGTCACTGTCACCACCACCGACGCGAACGGCGGGCGCACCACCGTCATCGGGCAGGTGCCAGAGCGCCCGTTCGTCGTCCGCGCCGTCTACTTCGTGCTGATCGGCTGGTGGCTCAGCGCGATCTGGCTGGGGGCCGCCTATGTCTGCGCGGTCAGCATCATCGGCCTACCCTTCGCCCTCTGGCTCTACAACCGCGTGCCGCTGGCGATGACTCTCAAGCAGGTGTAGCGCGGTCAACGGATTATGGGAACGGATTACACGGATTGGCGGGGATGAACGCTATAATCCGTTTAGCAACCCGAGATCCGGTCAGACCGACGGAGCCACGTGTAGGATATGGCTCCGCCCATTGATGGTCGGGGTGCCCAAGCAATCGGGGTCACCGGACATCAATGGACAGAGCCATATCCTACAAACGGCAGGGGGTTTATAAACAAAGTTTCAGCCGCAATCTATTGACAGCGTAATGTGCAAGAGCGATAATGGTATAGAGCAAGGGAACAGCGAAGGAGATCCGCATGGAAGGAGGCCTGCATGGCGAAACTCTCACCAGACATGCGCTTGATGGTGACAATGATACTTGCGCCCCTCTTGGGATCTAGCCTGGCTGCAATGATTGCGGTAGGTATTTTCCAAATACCCTCTACTGGGCCGACCTTGATAGCCCAGGGGCTAGCGAGTATGGTGGTCGGTGGGATTGCGGGCCTCTTTCTCTTGTCCCGCACCCGGCCCCGCCTGGCTGCGGTGTTATGGGCGG
Organism: Chloroflexia bacterium; assembly: GCA_038252265.1. Taxonomy (GTDB): domain Bacteria; phylum Chloroflexota; class Chloroflexia; order QHBQ01; family JAICKM01; genus JBBSAN01. Next base: position 17,409 of record JBBSAN010000027.1, on the reverse strand, counting down.
GTGTCTGGGCGTTGGCGGTCGGGGGCTTAATCTGGATCACTGAAGCACTCCTCAGCGGGGGGCTGATCAACCTGGAGATCAGCGGACAGGCCGCGATCGGGCCGTTGCTTGCCGCGCTTATTACCTGGGTGGCAGCGTATCGGTGGTATAGGCAGCACCCCGTGGTCCCGGCAACGGAGCGGCGTGAACCGCAGCACTAGCCCCGGCGCTCTATGAGCGTAACACTTGCTGCTCCTGCCCCCCGCCACGCCGCCTGGACCACCCTGCTCCGCCCCTTCGCGCCGGACGAGGCGGCAGCCGAGGCCGCGTTCGCCGCGCTGATCGCCGCCTACGCCGAACCCCACCGCGCCTACCACACCCTCGCCCATGTCGCCGCCGTCCTCACCACGCTGGACACCTTGCGCGACGCGGCCCAGGATTGGCCTGCGCTGCAACTCGCCGCCTGGTATCACGATGTAGTCTACGACCCGCGCCACGCCGACAACGAGGCGCAGAGTGCGGCGGTCGCCACCCGCACGCTGACCGGGCTGGGCCTGCCCGCTGCCCTGATCACCCATGTTGCCGCGCTGATCGAGCAAACACAAACGCACGATCCCACCCCCGGCGACCCCGATGCCCCGCTTCTGCTCGATGCCGACCTCGCCATCCTCGGCGCGGCCCCGGCGGACTACGCCGCCTATGCCGCCGCCATCCGCCAGGAATACGCCTGGGTGCCCGACGACCCCTACCGCGCCGGGCGGATCGCCGTGCTCCAGCACTTCCTGGGGCGACCCCGCATCTACCACACCGCCCGGCTGTGTGCCACCCACGAAGCCCCTGCCCGTCGCAACCTGACCACCGAGATCGCCGCCCTCACGGTTCCACCCGAATCCGTTTAATCCGTTCCAAAATCCGTTGACAGCGCTTGTCACGCCCGCCCACCTTGTGTATACTCGGTAGGGGTTGACAGGGCCGTCAACCGTGAGCGAACGGAGGCATACAGCACATGGAGGATCCGCGCGTGACCACCCTGGTAGATCAAGGGATGCAAGAGGCCCTGCAAAGCCTCACCGGCCAGCACGTTATCAGCGTCGAGCAATTCAGCAGCGGCATGTTAGAGGGGCTATTTGCCGAAGCGAAACACATGGAACACCTGGTGGACCGCCGGGTGGCCTTATCTTCGCTACGCGGGCTGGTGGTTGCCAGCCTGTTTTATGAGCCGAGCACCCGCACCGATATGTCGTTCCAGGCGGCGGTGCAGCGCCTCGGCGGGCGGACGATCATGACCGGCGGCGGCGTTACCTTCTCGTCGGTCACCAAGGGCGAAAGCCTCCACGACACGATCAAGACCATCGCCTGCTATGCCGATGCCATTGTGCTGCGCCACCCGGTGAAAGGGTCGGCTCGCCAGGCCGCCGACGCCTCCGACCAGCTCAAGCTCCAGATGCGCCGCACCGTGCCGATCATCAACGCGGGTGACGGCACCGGCGAACACCCCACCCAGGCCCTGCTCGATCTCTACACAATCAAGGATCACTTCGGGCGCAACATCGACGGGCTGACCATCGGCGTGGTCGGCGACCTGCGCAACGGGCGTACCGTCCACTCGCTGCTCAAGCTGCTGGCGATTGACAATTGCCGGGTCAACGTCATCTGCATCGCCCCCGAAGGGCTGACCATGCCCCAGGAGTATGTGCAGTTCGCCCGCAGCCGTGACATCACCATCACCGAAACCGACGACCTGCTCGCCGCGATGCCTCAGGTCGATGTGCTCTACGTCACCCGCGTGCAGCGCGAACGGTTTGTCAACCAGGAGTTGGAGAACCTGGCCCACCGCGCCTTCGCCCGCGGCTTCGAGCATCTGGACCGCGCCGTGCAGGAAGCCCTGCGCCCGGTGGCCGAGATCCAGGCCGTGCAGGAGTACGAAAAGGCCCGCGAGGCGTTCGTCATCGACACGACCGTGATGGGCCTCGCCAAGCGCGAGATGATCCTGCTGCACCCGCTGCCCCGCGTGAACGAGATCCCGGCAGAGGTGGACCTCGACCCCCGCGCCGCTTACTTCCGCCAGGTGCAAAACGGCCTCTACATCCGCATGGCCCTCATGGCGGCGGCGATGGGGCGGCTGGAATGAGGTACGAGGTACGAGGTACGAGGTACGAGGTACGAGGCGAAGTACGAGGCGCGGGGAGGATTTTATTTAGCCTGCCGATGGGGCAACCAGCAGGAGCGATGGCATGAAACAACCGCATAAGTCGCTGCTCTTCTTCGCCACGCACATCTTGAACCCGCTGACGGTCAAGATTGCGGGCGCAAAGTACAGCCCCTTTGCGCTGATCCGGCATGTGGGCCGCCGCAGTGGCAAGCCCTATCAAACGCCGCTCATCATCCAGCGCACCGCCGGGGGGTTTATCTTCGCCCTCACCTATGGCCCCGACGTGGATTGGTACCGCAACATTGTCGCCGCCAACGGGGGCACGGTGCGCTGGCACGGCAGTGAGTACCAGCTCCAGGCACCCGAACTGATCGACGCGGCAACCGGGATCGCCGCCTTCGCGGCCCCCTTCAGGCCGATCCTGCGGATGAACCATACCGGCCAGTTTGCCCGCGCCCAGGCGCGGAAGGCCTAAACCCCAGGCAAACAAACGGCCAGCGGCGCGGTAGCCTTGACTACCTCTCGCTGGCCGTTCGCCTCATCCCCCACAACTACCCCGCCCAGGTTCATAATACCTCATACCTCATACCTCATACCTCATACCTCGTACCTCGTACCTCGTACCTCGTCACCACTCGTCCGCTCCCCGGCGCGGCCAGCACTGCGCCGTCGCGGTAGGCGACCTGCCCACGCAGCACGGTTTCGCGCAGGCGGCCCTGGACGTGCAACCCGGCGAACGGCGACCAGTCGCATTTGGTCTGCCAGCCGGTGTCGGGCAGCGTCCAGGGGTCGGCGGGATCGATGAGGATCGTGCTGGTGGGGTCCAGCGGGAGGCCAAAGACACGGGCCGGGCCGGTCGCCATCAACTCCACCAGCCGGTCCAGCGTCAGCCGCCCCGCCGCCACCGCCGTCAGCATCAGCGGCAGCGCCGTCTCCAATCCCGGCACGCCGAACGGCGCGGGCGACCCGGCTTTCTCCGCCCGCGTGTGCGGCGCATGGTCGGTGGCGATCATGTCCACCACAGCCAGATTGGCCCACAGCGCGTCCACGTCGGCCCCCGTCCGCAGCGGCGGCTTCATCACCCCGAACCCGCCCAGCCGGGGCACATCCGCCTCGGTCAGATAGAGGTGGTGGGGGGCCACCTCGCACGTCACCGGCAACCCCCGCTCCTTCGCCTCACGGATCAGCGCGATCTCGACCGCCTCGCTGACGTGGGCGAAATGCACCCGCCGGGGCCGCGCGGCCACCAGCCCCAGCACCATCGCCAGCGTGCGGTCCTCGGCGTGGACCACCAGGGGCCGGTCGGCGGGCCACGCCGCCAGGATGCCTCGGATCGTCGCCAGGTCGGCCAGCGTCAGCGTTCCGGTGGTATGGTCCAGGTAGGCCTTGAGGCCGCAGACCGCCCCGGCCACCTGGGGATAGGTGGGCGGGTTGTCCGGCGTCCCCCCGTAATACAGCCCCACGTCGCAGCAGATCGTCGCTGCCGCCCGCGCCGCTTTGCGGGCCAGGGCCTCCGGCGACACGGTCGGGTCTTCGTAGTTGTTCGGCATGTCGAGCACGGCGACAAAGCCGCCCGCCAGCGCCGCCCGCGTGCCGGTGGTGAAATCCTCTTTCTGCGTGGCCCCCGGATCGCGCAGATGGACATGCGGATCGATCAGGCCGGGCAAGCGCTGGGTACTCATAGGCTCCTGGGGGATAAAAGAAAACAGATAGAACACCGGGGGCGGCATCTATCTGTTCGACACATAGCGGGTTGACAGGCGGCGGCTAGCGCCAGCGGATCTGGATAAGGTTGGTGATCTGGCCGGTGCCGAGTTGATGGTGCTGGAATCCGGTAACGACTGTATCCGGCACCCAGAGTACCTCCAGGCGTTGCCCCGCCAGGTCTACCAGGGGGATCGCCTGCATATGGGTCCAGTCCACGCCAACAAAATGCACGACCACATAGAGGAGGAGCACGGCAAAGGGGATCAACAACAGTATCCGTCGTCGGGTCGCGGGGCGCGCACGTTGCACTTGATACCGCGACCACGGGTCGGAGCGGATCATGGGAAGTCTCCAGTCCAGTAGGGGGAGGCGTGACAATCGGTAGAAGGGGCGCCAACGATCTGCCCTGAGTATAGACCCGGTCCCCCCTCTTGTCAATAGCCACCTAGTCCCATTTTTAGACCAATTTGGATAATCAGCGAGGGATTTAGCGGGTAGATGCCCCATTCCGCGCCACCCTGGCGCGGCGGGAGGGAGAGCCGGAGAGAAGGCTTACTGGGGCAGGAAGGTGGTGATCAACATCGCCCCCACGGCGAGGACAATCGTCACCACCCCCACCCCGGCCAGCACGTTGAGCAGGGGGCTGTTGGTGTACTTCCCCATGATCGATTTATCGTTCACCAGGATCATGATGAAGACCAGTTCAATGGGCAGGAGCACGCCGTTGACCGTCTGCACCAGGAGCAGCAGCGCCACGACGGAGATGTTGGGGATCATCGCCACCAGCGTGCCCAGCACGATCAGGAAGGTGAACAGGCCCATGAAGAAGGGCGCTTCGCTGAAGCTGAACGACACCCCGCGCTCGAAGCCGATCGCCTCGGTCACCGCGTAGGCCGTCGCCAGGGGCAAGACCGCCGCCGCCAGCATGGAGGCCCCGAACAGCCCCACCGCGAACAACTCCTCGGCTAATTGCCCTGCGACCGGGGCCAGGGCCTGCGCGGCGTCGGCGGCGCTGTTCACCTGCTGGTGGGTGACGAACAGGGTGGCGGCAGTGGCGATGATGATGCAGATCGAGATGATGCTGGAGAAGGTCGTGCCGCCCAGCACCTCGGCCCGCTCATACTTGTAGTCGGCGGGCGTCACCCCTTTTTCCACCACGCTGGACTGGACATACAACTGCATGTAGGGGGTGATCGTCGTCCCGATCAGGGCGACCAGGGTGGGCAGGTAGCCCGCGTCCCCGATGTGGCTGAAGTCGGGGGTGACCAGGGCGTGGCCGATCTCTGCCCACGGCGGATGGATGACCAGCACCGTCGCCACATAGCTGAGAAAGACCATCGCCAGCAGGATGAACAGCTTTTCGACCCGCGCATACGAGCCTTTGGTCACCAGCCACCAGACCAGCAACGCCATCGGCGGCACGGCCAGCCAGCGCGGGATGCCGAACAGTTCCGCCGCCGCACCGATGCCGACGAACTCGGTGATCGTCGTCCCGGTGTTGGCGATAAAGAGGATCAGCGTGGCGAAGGCCGACCAGCGCAGCCCGAACCGCTCGCGGATCAGGTCGCTCAACCCCTTGCCCGTCACCGCGCCCATGCGCGCGCACATCTCCTGCACCAGCGCCAGCAGGATCGCCACGATGACCATGACCCAGAGGAGGCTATAGCCGTAGGTGGCCCCGACGGTGGAATAGGTGGCGATGCCGCCCGCGTCGTTGCCCGCCGCCGCCGCGACAATGCCCGGCCCCATCGCCGCCAGGTAGGGCCACCAGCGCCCACGCCGCAGCCGCTGTCCCCAACTCCGCCGCCCGTCCCCAGGGGGGCGCGCCAGGGGCGCGTCGTTCTCGGAATACACCCCGTCGGTTGTCTCTACCGCCATCGCCTTGCGGTCCCTTCACGCCCTCGTTCCAGTATGCGCGCCCCGCTGCTCTAGCTGAAAATCCGGGGCAAGCGCCGCTGCCAGCCGCTCGGCAGCAACACGTCCAGCGCGTCGTCTACGGTGACAATGCCCAGCAAGCCCCCCGCATCGTCCAGCACCGGGATCGCCATCAGGTTATATTCGGCCAGCTTGCGCGCCACCTCACGGTCCTCCGCGTCGGCACCGACCGACAGGAAGTCGGTCCGCATGAAGTCGCGCAACACATCGCCCGGCCCGGCCAGCAGCAGTTCGCGCAGCGAGACGACCCCGACCAGCCGGGTGCTGTGGGCATCGGCCAGCACATAGATATAGTAGACCATATCCGGCTTTTCGAGTTGTGCCCGCAGATGCTCGACGGCCTCGGTCACCGTCTCGTTCTGATAGGCGTGGACATAGCTGGTGGTCATCATCCCGCCCGCCGTCGTATCGGGATAGCGCAACAGCGTCCGCACCGGCGTCACCGCGCCCGGCTCCATCTGCTCCAGCAAGGCCGCGGTGCGCGTGTCGGGCAGGTCGCCCAGCAGGTCGCTGGCATCGTCGGGGGCCATCTCTTCGAGGATGTCGGCGGCGCGGGCGTCGGGCAGAAACTCGACGATGTCCATCTGCCGGTCGGCGGGCAACTCCTCCATCACGTCGGCAGCGGTCGCGTCGTCCAACCCGGCGATCAACTCCGCCGCTTCCCGCGTGCTCACGCTCTCGGTCAGGCGGGCGATCTCGACCGGGTGCATTTCGGCCAGGTGGGCATGGCGGGCCACGGTGGCGACCAGCCCCGGCGCGCTACTCAGCATCAGGTCCATCTGCGCCCACGGCAAGAACCGAGCGGGCACCCGCCCCCCCAGCAGCCCGGCCAGCGGGCGATAGAACCCCAACCGCCGCAGGATGCCCTGCACCCCGATTTCTGCCCCTAGCAGCACCACCTCGTCAGGCGGATAGCCTCCTGCGGGAGGTGGCCCCGGTTCGCGCTCCTCTGCCACCCCCAGCAGCAGATCGTTCACCCGCCGCACCCGGCGCGTCGTACAGTCGATCACGCGGCGGTCCCACACGTCCTTTGCCAGCAGCCATTCCTGGGGGCGGCGCTCGAACGTTTCCAGCGCCACGGTGGGTGACTCCAGCACGACCGCTCCGGCCTGCAAGCTCCCCAGCCGCCGCGCCGGGACGAAAAAGCCCGGCCCCCCGCGCCCGGTGCGCGCCACCAGCCCATGCAGGCGCGGCACCGCCGCCCCGCCCGCCGCCGGGGCGGGCACCCGCACCACCACGTCCCGTACCCGCGCCATCTCCGTCCCGCGCCGGTCGCGGATCGCGCTATTCAAAATTTCCGACAAGTATAACATAGCTGTGCTCTATCTAAGGTGTGAAACGTGATGCGTGATGCGTGAAACGTGGCTCGTGGCTCGTGACGGGTGATTAGTGGTTAGTAGTTGGTGGTTAGTGGTTAGTGATTAGATCGACGCAATACGCAATACACAATACGCAATACGCAGTACGCATCACGTTTCACGCATCACGCATCACCCGCCAATACCGCTCCGCCGCCAGCCCCGCCGCCGTCCCCACCTCGGCGGCATAGGCCCGCACCGCGCCGGGGAGCGCCGCCACGCTGGGGAACAGGCTGCTGATCTGCGAGGCATAGGCGGCGATGGCGGCGATTTTCACGTCCAGTGTCGCCGACACGTCGCGCACATCGGGCTGGAGCCGGGCCGGAGCAAGGGCCGCTGTCACCGCCGCCACCTGCGCCGCCACCACTCCCGGCTGGGCCGCATAGGGGTAGTCCTCATAAAAGAGGACCGGCCACCCCGCCTGCCCCAGCGCCACCCCCGCCGCGTGGAGCAACTGGTGGTCCACATGATGCCCCACGCCCAACGGCACATAGAGCGGTGTGGACGGCGCGACCGCGTGCGCCGCCAGCGTGACCGCCAGCGCGGTCCCGATCGCCGGGAGCAGGGTGGCCCACTCGGCGGCGGCGACCTCTCCGAAGATCCCGGCGTGCGAGTCGTAGGGCACAGGCCGGTAGATCGCGTCGGGGAAGGCCAGCCAGACCGGATCGAGGCCGAGCAGCGCCAGCGCCGCCGCCTCCTCCTCCCGCCGCAGCCGGTTGCCCGCCGCCGGGTCCGGCTCGCCCCAGCGAGTATGGAGCCGCTGAGCATAGGCGTGGAGCGGCCCCACCGGCGGCCCGGCAAACACCGTCACGCACAACCCATGCCGCCCCGCCGCCGCTTCCGCCGCCGCCCACCCCCCGCACGATAAGGCAATATCGTCAAAATGCGGCGACAAATAGACCGCCGTATATGCCCCCTCAGCCATCCCTGTTCGCTCTCCTCCCGGCGCACCCTGCTGCGTATTATACCCCCGCGCCCCACCGGCGGGCAACCCCCGCCGGTCTGCCCGCCCCGCACGTCCATCCGCCAAACTCGTTACATGTATACAGACCGGTCAACACCCGCGCGCACCGCCGCTTTTTGCGGTATAATAAAACCAGTCCCCAGCACCGAAAGGAGCATCCCCTATGGAAGAGCAACACCCAACCAGCGACACCCCCCGCAACATGACCAAAAAAGAGCGGGTGGACGCCGCCGTCCGCAACCAGCCGGTGGACCGCCCACCCGTCAGCTTGTGGCGACATTTTTACGAATCGGAAGAGAATGCCGAGGGCCTGGCCGGAGCCATGCTCGGCTGGCAGCGCAAGTACGATTGGGACTGGATGAAGGTCAACCCCCGCGCCTCCTACCATGTCGAGGGCTGGGGAGTCAAGCTCCGCTTCAGCGGGCAGCCGCTGGTCAAGCCGGTCGTGCTGGAGGTACCGATCAAAGCCCCCGCCGATTGGGCCAACCTGCGCCCGCTCTCGCTCGATGAAGGCCCGCTCGATGAGCAGCTCGAAGTCTGCGAACGGATCTGCGAGGCGCTGGGCGGCGAGGTCTACATCTGCGAGACCGTCTTCAGCCCGCTCTCGATTGCGGGCGATCTGGTGGCCGCGCCCCAGCAGTTGCTCGACGACATGAAGAACAATCCCCAGGCGGTCCACGCCGCGCTTGAAGTGATCACCGCCACCTTCAGCGAGTTCGTCACCCGCCTGCTGAAAACGGGGGCCGATGGCATCTTCTTCGCCACCACCGAATGGGCCACCACCGATACCCTCACCAGCGATCTCTATGCCGAGTTCGGGCGACCCTACGACCTCCAGATCCTGGCCGCCGCACAGGACGCCGCCTTCAACGTGCTTCACGTCTGCAAGAACAACAACATGGTGCTCGATCTGGCCGACTACCCGGTCCACGCCATCAACTGGGCCGTCGGCTCGCCCGGCAACCCGCCCCTCCACGAGGTCCAGGCGCGGAGCGGCAAGGCCGTCATCGGCGGGCTGCACAACGAAACCCTCCAGAGCGGCAGCCCCGCCGAGGTCATGTCGGAAGCCCGCGCCGCCTCCATCCAGACCACCAACCGCCTGTGGATGCTCGGCCCGGCCTGCTCTATCGCCGTTGACACGCCCGACGCCAACGTGCGCGCCGCCCGTCAGGCTGTGGATCAGCTAACCGTCTAATCGGGACGGAACTGCTGCCGCATTCGCGCTGTAGATAAAGAAAGAGATCACGATCCCCCGCTCCAGGAGAGCGGGGGATCGCATCCCCGTTGCCCACCGACCACCAACCACTGACCAGCGGCCACTGCCATGCCCGATCCTTTCCCGCCCGGAGCCTTTGACCGCGAAGATGAGGCCGCCGACAGCCAGTTTTATAGCGACCCGCGCCTGGTCACCCATATTGACGAGGGGGCGATTGCCGCTGTGGGCGAGGTCTATGCCCGGCTGATCCCGCCCGGTGCCCGCATCCTCGACCTGATGAGTAGCTGGGTCTCGCACCTCCCCCCCCGCGTGCTGGCCGACCGGCGCGAGGTGGTGGGCCAGGGCATGAACGCCACCGAGCTACAGGCCAATCCCCAGTTGGATCGCTGGCTGGTGCAAGACCTGAACGCGAACCCGCACCTGCCCTGGGCCGACGCCACCTTCAACGCCGTCCTCTGCGCCGTCTCCGTCCAGTATCTGGCCGCGCCGGTCAGTGTGTTCCGCGAGGTGGCCCGGCTCCTCGCGCCGGGCGGACTGTTCATCGTCACCTTCTCGAATCGCATGTTCCCAACCAAGGCGGTACGGATCTGGCGCAGCCTCGATGACGAGGGGCATATCGCCCTGGTCGAGACCTATTTCCGCCTGGCCGAGGGCTATGAACCCGCCGAGGTCGAGCGCTATGTGCGTCCCAATCCCGCCGGGTGGCGCGACTGGTTCAGCGCGCATGATCCGCTCTACGCGGTGATCGGGCGCAAGGCTCCCCCACCACCCCCGGTCCCCGCCGACTAGAGACGGAGGTCAGCATGGCTGACGAGACGTTCGACCTGCGCATCGAGCCGGAGCCAGAAAACGGGATCCTCACCATGCGCCTCCGCCGGGTGCGGGTGGATTCCCACGAGGCCATCGATCAACTGGTGGCGATGGTCGAACCGCTGGTCAGCGCCTTCGACCAACCCTGCTACCTCCTGTTCGATATCAGCGGCCTGCATCTGTCGCCCCGCTTGCGCACCTATGTCACCGCCGGTTCCCAACCCCTGCACCCGTTTGTGCGGGGGATGGCCGTGTTCAGCCACCAACCCAATCCTGTCGCCGAGTTGCTGCTCCGCATCGCCATGTCGGAAATCGAACTCTTCTACGCCTCTTGCGCCACGGAAGCCGAGGCACGGGCGGCTATTGCGGGCTTCCAGGCGGAGGAGGCCCGGCGCTTGCGCGCCTCGGCGTGATCCATTCCGCGCCACCTGCCCGGTCACCGGGCGAGAAAGCGAAACAGCGATGGCTGACGCGCCGTTCGAGTTTGCGCTAGAGATTGAGGCGGCGAACGCCCTTGTCATCCTGCGGATGAGCCATGTGATCCTGAACAGCGAAGAGGCGATAGACCGCTTTATTCCCCATGTGCAGCAAGCCTTCACGGTGATAGCGGAGCCACACTATTTGCTGCTCGATATTACCGGCCTGGTCATCAGCCCGCGGATGCGGACCTACTTGCTGGCCCATGTACGCGGGATGGGACCGCAGATCCAGAGCGTGCTGATTTTCAGCCGGAGCGACCGCCTGACCGAACTCGTACTCAGCACCAGCCTGATGTACGACGGGCTGCCCTTCCGCTTCTGTCCCGACGAGGCCACGGCCCGCGAGACAGTGGCCGCCCTGCGCGCCGCCGCTACAATTGAGGACCAACTCGCCTGAGGATACGCGCTCCGCGCCCCAGCCCTACCTGGCGTGTCAGTACGTGACGCCCAAGGAGGCTCGCATGGCAGACCAGCCCAGCGGCTTCACGGTCGAACCGGAACCGGAGCGGAACACGCTCACTCTGCGCGTCCAGGGGGTGGTGTTGAACACCCCCGAAGCCCTGGATGCCGCCATGCCCCCGATCCTCGCCGGATTCCAGGCGTTGGGGTGGCAACCGTGCTACCTCTTGCTCGACATCACCGACCTGCGGATTCCCCCGCGCATTCGCACCTACCTGGCGGCTCAGGGCCAAAACACCGCAGCATTGGTGCGGGCGCTGATCGTCTTCAGCGCGCAACCCGATCCGGTGACCGAATTATTGTTGCGTGTCGGGGCCGCCTACGCCAACATCCCCTACTTCTTCGCCCCCGACGAGGCCGCCGCCCGCGCCGAGATCGCCCACCGCCAGGCGGACGAGTGGTTAGTGACGGGGGGTTAGTGGTTAGTGGTCAGTGACGGGTGGTTAGTAGTTAGTGGTTAGTGGTTAGTGGTGTGTAGGCTGGAGCCAAGCAAACGGCCAGCTTCGGGAAGCTGGCCGTTTATTGATCTAATCTTATGAATACTGCTCACTGCTCACTGCTCACTGACCACTGACCACTGACCACTGACCACTGACCACTGACCACTGACCACTGACCACTGACCACTCGTCACCCCTCCAGGGTGCTGATGTCGCCCACATCCTGGCCCAGTTCGCGGGCGCGGAGGAGGCGGCGCATGATCTTGCCGCTGCGGGTCTTCGGCAGGACCGCCACGAATTCGATCACCTTGGGCACCGCGATGCCGCCCAGTTCGTGCCGCACGTGCTGCTTCAACTCGGCCAGCAGCGCATCGTCGGCGGTGAAGTCCTTGCGAATGATCACATAGACCTTGATATGCTCCCCGCTCAACGGGTCGGGCAGGCCGATGGCCGCCGCTTCGGCCACAGCGGGATGGCTGACCAGGCTCGACTCGATCTCCATACTGCCCAGGCGGTGGCCGCTGACCTTGATCACGTCGTCCACCCGCCCTTGCACCCAGAAGTAGCCGTCGGCATCCTTGTGCGAGGCGTCTCCGGCGAAATACACGTCGGGGATGGTCTTCCAATACTCTTTGTAGCGCTCCGGGTCCTTATAGATCGTGCGCATCATCGACGGCCAGGGGTGGCGGATGATCAGGAAGCCGCCATGATCCGCCCCGACCGGCACCCCCTCGCGGGTGACCACGTCGGCTTCGATCCCCGGCATCGGGCGGGTGCAGGAGCCGGGTTTCAGTGGCGTCAGCGGGGTGGGCGAGATCAGGATCGATCCCGTCTCCGTCATCCACCACGTATCCATGATCGGCAGCCGATCCCCGGTCACATAGCGATACCACATCCACGCTTCGGGGTTGATCGGCTCGCCCACCGACCCCAGCAGGCGCAGGCTCCCCAGGTCATACTGCGCGGGCCATTCCTCGCCGTGGCGCATCAGCCCCCGGATGGCGGTCGGCGCGGTGTAGAGGATCGTGATCTTGTACTTTTCGACTAGGTTCCACCAGCGGCCCGGATCGGGGATCATTGTTCCGCCCTCATAGAAGACGCTGCTGGCCCCGTTCATCAGCGGCCCATAGACGATATAGCTGTGCCCCGTCACCCAGCCGGGGTCGGCGGTACACCAGAAGATGTCGTCGGGCTTGATGTCGAACACGAACTTGGTGGTGGTGTAGCAGCCCACCGCATAGCCGCCGTGGACATGGATCACGCCCTTCGGCTTCCCGGTCGAGCCAGAGGTGTAGAGGATGAAGAGCGGGTCTTCGGGGTCCATCTCGGCGCAGGGCACCTCGGCATCGTCGGCCACCTTCGCCAGCAGCTCGTCGTAATACACATCGCGGCCCGGTGTCATCGCCACGTCCATGCCGCTGCGCCGCACCACGATCACCCGCTTGACGATCGGCAGCTTCGCCACCGCTTCGTCCACAATCGCCTTCAGGTTCAACTGCTTGCCGTTGTAGGGGTAGCCGTCAATAGTGATGAGCGTCTCCGCGTCGGCATCTTCCACCCGGTCCACAATCGCGTGGGCGGCAAAGCCGCCGAAGATGACCGAGTGGACCGCCCCGATCCGCGCCACCGCCAGCATCGCCACGACGAACTCGGGACAGCGCGACATATAGATCGTCACCTTGTCGCCCCGCTTCACCCCCGCATCCAGCAACGCCTGGGCAAAGCGATTGACCTCGCGGTATAGCTCCGCATAGGTGATCGTCTTCGTCTCCTCCGGGTTCTCGCCTTCCCAGTAGAAGGCGACCTTGTCCCAGGTGGGCGTGCCCTTGTGCCGATCCAGGCAGTTATAGCAGATGTTGAACAGGCCCCCGCTGAACCACTGGAAGAACGGCTTCTCGGTCCATTTGAACACGGTGTCCCACGGCTTAAACCAGTGGAGTTCCCGCGCCTGCTCGGCCCAGTAGTCCTCCGGGTGGACCACCGACCAGGCGTACAGCTCCTCGTAGGTCTCGAAGCCTTTGCTCTGGATATAGTGCGAGATATTGGCCGAGCCGACCAGATCGATCGGCGGGCTAAACAGCCGTTCCTCGTGCAGCACCCGGTCGGTCTGCTCGAAGTCGGGACGGCGGAAGGTATGAGGGCGCGGCGGGTCAGTCGCTGTCATAGGGCATCTCCTCGCTAGAAAGTTAGTCCCATTATACCAGAGGAATGAGGAATGAGGAATGAGCAATGCGTGATGCGTGATGCGTGATGCGTGATGCGTGATGCGTGATGTGTGATGTGTGATGCGTGAGATCGGTGTTTCCACGCCGGTGCTATTTGTAGGATAGGGCGCTGCCCATTGATGGTCGGGCTGCGCCCTATCCTACACCCGCAATGGAGGCGTGACCAATGAGCAAGCCGTATGGACGGCACCCTCATTGCTCATTGCTCATTGCTCATTGCTACCGAGCTACTCCGCGCCCAGGCCGGTGTTCGCCCGCACGGTCAGTTCGGTGAACTTGGCCTCGGCGCTCGGCTCGCGGCTGAGCAGCGTGCCCACATACGCCCCGATGAAGCCCAGCGGGATGCTGATGATCCCGGGGTTGGACAGCGGGAAGATCGGCGCGGCCTGGATCAGGTGGCGGGCCGACGCAGCTACGGCAGGTGCAGCCACCGTCATGATCGCCGGGCTGATGCCGATCAACAGCAGCGAGGTGACCAGGCCCGTGCCGATCCCCCAGACTGCCCCCGGCGGCCCCGTTATTAGTCGGAGAGTATAGCACTGCCATTAGGGGTTGTCAATAGGATCTGTTCAGAATTTGTGTAGGGTGCACAAAGGTCAGTGCTTGACGGCACGAGGCTTGCTTTTCACCCCACCTGACCGCCAGGGACGCTGCCGCTCGGCAGTGATCGGCCCGTATGCAGCATGAGAGGATCCCTATGCAACGGCGTATTTTGAGTCCCCCGCTTTTTATTATCGGGCTGGCCGTCCTGGTGCTCTGCACCGGCACGCTCTTTTTCCGGCTCACGCCGCTCGATCCCTGGCTGACCGTCGGTATGGCGGCGCTCGGCCTCATCCTCTGCATCGTCAGCTTCGCCATCCTGGTCATCGGCCCGAAGTCGCCCACCATCGGCAGGCAGGCCGCCCTCTACGGAGCCGCCCTCTTTCTCTACGGCTTCGCCAACATGATCCTGGGCATCGTTACCGTCTTCTTCGGGGCCACGGCGGGGGGCAACGGCCTGGGGGTCGGGGCCGCCGTCGGGGGCTTGCTGATCTGCGTCCTCAGCGGCACCTTCATGGCCGCCAGCGGCTGAGGCCAGGATTATCCTAAGCCGGAGCAGGCGCAGCGCGCAGGAGCCACTGGAGCACCAACCCGGTGAGCAGCCCGAAGACCCCGGTGAACACCAGCCAACTGGCAAATACCGTGTTCAGCCCCACCGCCACAAAGGTGGCGATCAGCAGGGCCAGGGTCAGGCCCAGGCTGGTCGCCACGACCCACAACAAGGCCCGCGCCCGGTGCAGGTAGGGAGCCAATACCGGCATTTGGGCCACGGCTAGTACAGCCCCGGCCAGGATCCCTGCAACGACCTCGCCCACTACCAGCAAGGTCGTCGCCGCCTGGCTCGCATTCGTGTCGCCCCCGTCACTAGCAAAGGCCGAGAAAAGCGCCGTCATCCCCAACCCGACCGTCAGGATGACCCCACCGATCACTAGGCCGAGCAGGGTCACCACCACCCAGAAGGGCCAGGAGAACGACGCGGGCAAGAAGCGATGCAGCACCCACCCCTGGACCACCGCCATGATCCCGGCGATCAGGATCACACCCAGGATATAGCTCCAATCGCCGCTTCCCGCCAACAACGCAAAGAACAGGCTGGTAATCAGCCCCCCGCCCAGATGCGCCCCCAACCACCATAGCCACAGGCTCCCGGCCAGGGGAGCAGCCACCACCTGGGAAGGTGCTACTTGTTCGTTCATCGCGCCTCCTCACTACATCAAAGACGACGGACCGTTGTTGGTCTGCATTATAGCACAGGCCCGCCCGGCCTGAACCACAACGCCCCCAGCCGGGCAGAGCTTATGCATTCTCCTACCAGTGGACTGATCTAGCTCCCTCGCCCGCAGGGAGAGGGCGGGGGGTGAGGGTGGATCTGACCCAGCCGACCCCGTAGCCCCGGCGAGATCCGCCCTCACCCCCGCCCTCTCCCTGCGGGCGAGGGAGCCAGACCTGCTTTTTCGAAAGAATACATTCCCTTCCCCAGGTGGACCCCCGATCCACCCCCGGCCCTATGCCCCTTGCTTGCCCCATCCGGTATAATAGGATCAGCCCACGCGACTCGGCGTGGAGACTTTAGTGTGGAGGATCGAGAGTTATGCCACCCGCCCGAACCCGGATTGCCCCGTCGCCCACCGGCGACCCCCATGTGGGCACCGCCTATCAGTCCCTCTTCTGTTACGCCCTCGCTCATCAGAGCGGCGGCCAGTTTATCCTGCGCCTGGAGGATACCGATCAGGGCCGTTATAGCCCCGACTCGGACAAGCGCATCTTCGCCGCGATCAAATGGTGCGGCCTCCAGTACGACGAAGGCCCCGACATCGGCGGTCCCCACGCGCCCTATCGCCAGTCCGAGCGCCTGCCGATCTACCTGGAGCACGCCGAGCGCCTCGTCGCGGCGGGGCAGGCCTACTATTGCTTCTGCACCCGCGAGCGCCTGGTCCAGATGCGGAAAGAGCAGGAGGCGCGCAAGGAGCCGACCCACTATGATCGCCATTGCCGCAACCTCGATCCTGCCGATTCGCAGGCGCGGGTGGACGCGGGCGAAACGCATGTGGTGCGGCTCAAGGTGCCGTTAGACGTCGTGACCAGCTTCAACGACGTGGCCCGTGGCGAGATCGTCTTCGAGAACCGCGTGCTCGATGATGCCGTGCTGCTCAAGTCCGACGGCTTCCCGGTCTATCACCTCGCCGTGGTGGTGGATGACCACCTGATGGAGGTCACCCACATCACTCGGGGCGAGGAGTGGATCTCGTCCACCCCGCTGCATGTGCTGCTCTACCGCGCCTTCGGCTGGGAGCCGCCGGTGTTCGCCCACACGCCATTGCTGTTGAACAACGACCGGACCAAGATCTCCAAGCGCAAAAGCCCGGAGAAGACCAGCCTGGAGGGGTTCAAGGTCAACGGCTACCTGCCCGAGGCGCTGCTCAATTTCCTGGCCCTGCTCGGCTGGAGCCACCCGGAGGGGAAAGAAGTCTTCACCCTCGATGAGTTCGTGCGCGAGTTCAGCCTGGAGCGCATCCTCAAGGCCGGGTCGGTCTTCGACCTGACCAAGTTGCAGTGGCTCAACGGCGTCTATATCCGCGCCCTGTCGCTGGAGGACTTGGCCGCCCGGCTGGAGCCATACACCGCCTACCCGCCCGACAAAGTGCGGGAGGTGCTGCCGCTGCTCCACGACCGGCTCAAGCTGCTCAGCGAGTTTGACGACCTGGCCGCCTTCTTCTTCGACGAGCCGGTCTACGACCTGGCCCTCTTCCCGACCAAGCAGTTCACCCGGCCCGAACTACGCGCCCACCTCCAGACCGTGCGCGACTGGCTGGCCGATCTGCCCTGGCCGTGGACGCACGACGCCTGGGAGGCCGGGCTGCGCGCCCAGGCCGAAACCCTGGGCTTCCGCAAGGCCGGGGACCTGTTCATGCTCCTGCGGATCGCCGTCACCGGGCGCAAAGAAACCCCCCCTCTCTTCGACACCATGCAGGCGCTGGGCGAAGCCGCCACCTTCCGCCGCCTCGACGCCGCCCTGGCCGCGCGGAGTGGTGTTTGGGGGTTGGTGTGCGGTGAGGGGCGAGACAGTTCGGTTGCAAGCTCAGCAATAACACTACAACATAACGGAGAACCCATAACAGCTACCAGATCCCCCACCCCCCCAATC
>JBBSAN010000026.1:0-19501 GCA_038252265.1 Chloroflexia bacterium | reverse complement strand
TGTCCCCGCCTCACCCCACGGGCGGGTAAGTATGCCTGGCCCAGGGGCTTTCCGGGTAGGCGGTCGCCAGCTTTGCCCACGTCTCATACATCCGGGTTGTGTCACGCTGCGCAAAGAAATAGGCGGCGGCCAGCCAGAAGAGTGCTTCGGGGGTCATCGCATTATCAATGGCGGCGGCCTGCTCCAGTTCAGCGATGGCTTCGGCATAGCGCATCCAGGCCATCAGGCAGCGCGCCCGCCCGATCCGCAGCGTAGACAAGAAATCGGACGGCGGCAAGAACCCGGCTGACAGGTAATGGATCGCGCCTTTGTGGTCGGCCAGCCCGGCACCGGGGGTCCAGATGACGTGGTTGGCCCGGAACAACGGCCCCGCCTCCCGCTCGCCCATGGTGGCCCGGTATGGCACGAAGTTGGTGTTGATATAGTGGGCAATACCCTCATCAGAATACGTCACGGTATCCTGCCGGAGGCAGCCCGTTCAGTTGGGCTTGTGAAAGTAGACCAACATGACGCGCTTATCGGTCTTCGTCTGTGCCAGGGCCGTCTGGTAATCAGTCTGCCAATCGATCGGTACAGTTAGTGTTTGCATAACACGATGCCTCCTTGGGCCGGTACCCCCTCAAGGCAGCGCCTCGCCGGGGATCGCACTAAAAAGCGCCTACCTTTATTCTACAACGGCCCGGTTGCCCGGCAGGTAAAAAGGAGTAACGATCCGGTGACATTCTACCGCTTAGGAGAGAACATTGGCTGTGATCTCGGCGCGCGCGTGCAAGCCGGGCTATCTCCTCCTTGCTATGAAGGGGCGCTTGCCTGCTGCATCCCCTACCCTTCCTCGTGCTATCTTCTGGCTCTGTTGTCCGAACATTAGTTCTGCACAAATCGTTTTCTTTAAACATGCACAGAGTGCAACTGGCCGGATACCATAAGGCTTTTTTGAAGGGCCAGGTAAGTGAATATAAGCTTGCAACAGATCTATCAGCCCCATAGTTGGTGCTGACGAATAGAGGTCTGTGCAACGTGTCTCCCGTGGGAGACATGCTCCTGCGGCAGGGATCTAAACAGCAAAAAGCCCCCTGACATAATACCAGGGGGCTTAACGAGCAAGTCGTGTACAGCAGCTAATGTTCGCCGCGTGCTTCCCACAGGGCCAGGTAACGTTCACACAAATCGTGGATCGCACGGACCTTCGATGCGGTGTCCTCGTCGTATGTTACGCGCCGGGTGGTGAAGAAGCCCATGAGCGAGCGGTAACCCGTACTGAGGCGATCGCGCTTTAATCCTGACGCAGTGGAGTTGGTAGGGTCCGAGGAACTGTCTCCCGTGGGAGACAGTTCCTCGGAGAAGAACGCTTCGGCCTCCCCGAACGCCTCATCCCCTGCCGCTGTTGTGCTGTCTCCCGTGGGAGACACACGATATCGCGCCACCCGGCTGTCGTTTCCGGTAAGCAGTTCGGCAGCCCGATCTTCAATATCATCGCTGGCGAGCCGTCCGGTTACCACCTCACCAATCAGTTGTGCCCGCAACAGTTCATCTTCAATCGCGGCCAGGGGGCGCGCCGAACGAACAGTTTCGGGATGCGCCATGATCATCTCCTGCACATCGGCGGGGGTGCGCAGCAGGTAAAGGCGTTTTTCCACGTAGCCTTTGCCTTTGCCCAACCGAGCAGCCAGTTCACGAATGGAGAGGCCGAACAACTGCATCATGTCGCGCAGCCCCTGCGCCTCTTCCAGCGGATTGAGGTCGGCGCGCAGGACGTTCTCGGCCATCGCGATCTCCAGCATCTCCTGATCGCTCAGGTCGCGGAGATAGACCGGCAGTTCTTTCAGCCCGGCCAGCATGGCGGCCCGTAAGCGCCGCTCGCCATAGGCCAGTTCATACGTGGCACCACCATCCGGGGCCGGGCGGGCGAGTAGCGTGCCGAAAAAGCCGAGCTGTTGCATCGACAGCGCGAGTTCTTCGAGATCGGTTTCGCGGAAGTCTTTGCGCGGCTGGTAGGGGTTCGGGCGGAGTGACTCCACCGGCAGATACGTCGCCACCACATTCTGGGCGCTGAAATAGGCCCCGATATCGGCGTTGCGCTCCTGGGCGGGTTGGCTGCGGTCGGGGCGCAACATAGCCGCCGAGACATCAACGGGGCGCTTAGGCATTGCTCACCCCCATCTGCGTCCGGCGGCGACGCGGGCGGCTCGGTGGGGTTTCCGCCTCGTCGGCGGCATCAGCGGCAGGCATGTCATCTTCATCGGGCAGTTGAGGGGCGGGGGTAGGGCCAACCCCCATCACGGTGAGGATCTCGCGGGTGAGGCGGCGATAGGCCTGGGCGGGAGGACTCTCCGGATCAAACGTGATCACCGATTTCCCCATGGTCGAGCTTTCCACCACGCGGATCGCCTTCGGGATGGTCGTCTGGAAGACCCGGATGTCGTCGCTGTAGGCCTCGCGGAGGGTTTCGGTGAGCTTACGGGTCAGGTTGGCGCGGCTGTCCAGTTGGGTAATCACGATCCCGGCGACGCGCAGATCGCGGTTGGCGGTGCGGGTCACCTGCTCAATCGTATCTAACAGCAGGGTAATACCACGGATCGCCAGGTATTCGGCCTCTACCGGCACCACCACCCAGTCGGCGGCGGTGAGCGCATTGATGGTGAGGATGCCGAGGGAAGGGGAGCAGTCCACAATCACAAAATCGTAGTCGTCGCGCACCTCTTCGAGCACCACCTGGAGCAGGTTCTCTCGCTGGAGCATCCCGACCAGGGTCAGGTCGGCCTGCGAAAGCTCCAGGTTGGAAGGGAGCAGATTAAGGCCGTTGCCCGCATCGAGGATGAGGCGGCGATAATTGTAAGGGGCGCGCCGGCTGGCGGCCAGCAACCCCTGGTAGATCGTATTGTCAATTCGATCCGGTACAAAGCCGAGGTGCAAGGTCAGGGAGGCCTGGGGATCGAGGTCCACGAGCAGCACGCGCTTACGCATCTCGGCCAGCGCCGCCCCCAGGTTGAGCGCCGTGGTGGACTTGCCCACCCCACCTTTATGGTTGGCAACGGCCAGCACCTGGCAGGGCGGGGCCGCATCGTCGGTCCCCATAAAGCGGCTCAGGTCCAGGCGGCGGATGCGATATTGCGCCCCCACTTTGGAGGCTCGGAGCTGGCCTTTCTGGATATAGCGCTCAATTGTCTTGCGGTGGACATCCAACTCCCGGGCGACCTCATCGACGGACAGCCATTCTCCAGCCATGAATGATCCTTTCTGTGGTCCCCAGGGACCGCGCACGGAATGACCAGGTTGTATCACGACACTGCATCGTTGGCCCCATTCTAGCACTTCTAAGACGCACTGTCAATATGATTTATGCAAAAGTATGTCTCTATTAATCTAACCAGTGACGGGAGATGTTCTATGGAGGGCGGACTATCCACAGAGGAAAGTAGATTGTGGATAACTTTTGGCGTTTTCCCTCTTGACAAAGAGAAAACATGGTGTATAATCTGATTCAGAGTATGGCCCGAATCGGGGGGAACCTTTGTCGGGTATTGGACGATGCTCCATAGCGAGATCGCGCAGACGGTGGCGTTGCAGGATCACAGAGGAGTCAGCGCACACCAGATCCACCAGATAAATACCGGCGGGATAAACAAAGAACCCCGTTAGCTGGCTACTAACGAGGTTCCTTGAATATCGCCGCAATTGGCCCTCTGACAAGGACCGCGCAGCTATATAGGTGCTGGTACCCCTATCATAGCAAACGGCGATCCCCTTGTCAAGTGGGCAAGGGGGTTTTCATGCCGCAAACCGGCAACCCGCGCTCGCTCAATGCTCCCGTCACGAGCTGGGCAGCGCGCTATGGGCGGGCGATCCTCCGCGATGGAGTGGCCGCGATCCCCGGCGCGCTCTACCGGTACCAGGGTGTGCTTGACCTCTCAGCGCAAGAAGTATGGCTGATCGCCTGCATCCTGGCCCACAAGTGGGATGCCGACCTGCCCCATCCCAGCCTCAAACAAATCGCCGATCGGACCGGCCTCGATCTGCGCTGGCTCAAGCGCCTGCGGGCCGGACTGTGCGCGAAAAGCCTGCTCCAGATCATCCCCCGGCAGGACGCCAACGGACGGCAAGACAGCAACAGCTACGATTTCGGCCCGCTCTTCGCCCGACTCGAAGCATTGATCGCCGCCGACCCGCCACCGGAAAACGCGATCCGCCAGGATGACGACCCGGTAGACCCCGGCCCCGACCATGATACGAGTTTTGTGGCCCGCTATGGCCGGGTCATCGCCGGGGCGGGGGTAGCCGCTGTTCCCCAGGCGCTCTTCACCTTGCAGGCCACGCTGGGCCTGACCCCACAACAGATCTGGTTCGTCTGCTACATCCTGGCCCACCGCTGGAGCAGCGAACTGCCACACCCCAGCCTGGTCCGCATGGCCGAGCGCACCGGCTACAGCCGCCGCCAGTTGCAGACGATCAAGGATGAACTGGTGGCGAGCGGCTACCTGCGGGTGGTACCGCGCGGGGGGCCAGGCCACGGCACCGACACCAACGGTTACGACTTCAGCGGCTTGCTCGACGCCATCAGCGCCCGGCTGGCGGGCACGCCGGACCTCGCCGCGCCACCGACCCAACCCGCCGTCATGGACGAACCGGCCCCGCCATCCCGTGCCCCGCGCCGGGGACGCCGGGCAGCGGCGGAGCCGGGCAGCCTGGTGACTCCGGTAGAAGCAGGGGGGTCACCACTGCACATGGGAGGGGGGTCCATACTGCACAAGGAGGAGGGGTCAGAAGTACACAGAGGGGGAGGGTCCACACTGCACAGGGCAGAGGGGTCCACACTGCACAGGAGTGGGGCAGCCGGTAAGCAGGGGAGGGGGGTCCAGACCGCGCAGGGGAGGGGGGTCCCCGCTGCACACGAAGAAGAACCCGTCCAAGAAGAACCCATCCAAGAAGAACTCGATTCGAATCGGCGTGCGCCTGGGCAAAAACAAGGGACCGGCGATCACCCGGTTTACTCTCCCTACATCGCCGCAACGGTGCTCGATTACTCCCGCGAACTGGGAGACGCCAACCCCGCCTCGAACGTGACCCAGGCATTACGCCTGTGGCAGGCGAGTGGGCTGGATGAGGAGGCGTTTGTGGGGGCGCTGCGGACGGCCAAGCTGACCGTCCGCACAGCGCAGGCGCATGGCGTGGCGAACAAAGGGGCCTACTGGTTCCGCGTGCTCCGCGACCAGTTGGCGCTCGACGGCCCCGCTGGGGGAGCCACCGGCCCCGCGCTCCGTCCGGTGAATACCCCTCGACCCCTCGTGGCGGGCTAATCGAGAAGTGGTTTCTCTAGATCGTTAAACCCTGACTCCTGATCCCTGATCCCTGGCCCCTGTCACGGCACGTTCACCACCAGCACGCCACCGTCGTCCGCCCGTTGCGTCGTGCCTGCCGACACCTTCACGGCGATCTGGCCGCCTTGCTGTTGCGTGTTCACAGCATAGCTGCCGCCGGGCTGCACGCCGGTGACCAGAATATTCTTCGTATCGCCGGGCACCGCGAACTCCACACCGGTGAAGCTGCCGCCCAGGTTGACGGGAAAGACGACGGCCCGGCCTGCTATGACAGCCCCTGCGTAGGCCGGGCCGCCCGTGCTCTGGATCGCCGTTACGGGACTGGCTGGCATCCCGGCGTTCGCCCCTTGCAAGACGGTGAGGAAGCGCACGTCCTGCGGGTTGCCCGCCGCCTCGATCTTTAACTGGAACGTCATCGGCTCATAATGGGCCACCTCGCCATCCGTGGGCGCTTGCACGGCCTGCCCGGTGAGCACCGCACCCTGCGGCAACAGCGAAGTCACGAAGAGTTGCTGGCCCTTGGGGGTCGTCACCTGGACGTGGTTGCCGGTGATCGTGGGCGCGGCAGGCAAGTGCAGCCAGTAGCGCTTGAAGCGGTTTGCTGTTTTGGACGAGGCCCGGTCGTAGGTCAACACGACATCGGGTTCGAGCCAGACGATCGAGCGGCTGGCCTGGGTGATGTCCGTCGCCAGATCATACGCGGTGTTGTAGAGGTTGGTGGCATCGCCCAGCGCATAGACAAAGTCTTTGCCGAAGCTGTGTGCCAGGATCGTGCCGTCACCCGACGGGTCGTAGGCCCACTGCGAGCCACGCAGCCAGAGGTCGTGCCGGTAGTCGCCGGGGTCGTTGTGGTCGGGCGGATCGTTTTGCAGCGCCAGCGTATTATGGGCGTCCGAACTGCCCATATCGTAGCTGGTCACTTCCTTGGTCAGGAACTCGCCCTGGCGGTAGAAGTGGAAGTCGTTGCCGTCGCCGTGCTGGTGGTCAATAGTGTTCCAGCCGAGCGTGTAGCCGAACCAGGTGGCATCTGGCCCCCAGCCGGTGCGGGCATAGATACGCCCGAGTCCCGGTGCGAAGAAGGTCAGCGGTTGCGCCGGGCGCGGGTCGGGTGCGGGCGGGGCCGCCGGATCGAGCAGCAGGAAGTAGAAGATGGCGTCGCGGAAGTCGTCGGTGCGGCTCACCCGTTCCAGCAGGCCCGCCGCTCCGCCCGGCACCATGTTGGTCTCGATCCAACGCAGCGTGGCGAGGCGGGTCGTGTTGCCGGTCTGCGCGTCGTACAGGCCCAACGGCGTGAATAGCTCGATGAAATCGGGCGTGACATAGTTCTGCCCGTCCCCATAGAACGCAGGCTGGTAGACCGGTCCCATATCCTGGATGGGCACCGGCACGGGGCTGGTTGTGTGGAAAAAGGCTAGCAACAGGTCGTTCCAGAACGGATCGGCGAGCAACCCGACCTGCGGCCCCCACCGGCCCGGATCGGCTTGCCCGGCCACCCGCAGGATATAGAGGAACTGCGCGACATAGCCGATGGCCTGTGGGCCATACTCGAAGCCCTCGGCGGCCAGCCCGCCCCGCGCATCATGGTGATAAAGGGCGTCGATCATGTAGAGGTGCGCGCCGATGGCGACGTTGAGATACTGGCCCAGCCCGTTGCCCGGATCGTCTGCTGGGTCGAGGGCCAGCGCCATCAGGCCCAGGTTGCGCATGTCGGCAGAAAAGTAGTTGTTGGCGGCCCAGCGCACGTTGGCGACGTTGCTCACCAGCGCCGAGCTATTGAGCACGCCCACCGGCTCCGGGTGGTGGTAGCCGTTCTGCACAATCTCGTCGGACCACAGCAAGAAGACCCGGCGGATAGTCGCTTTGTCCTCGGTGGTCAGCGTGGGGTAGATCCAATCCACGGTGAGCATCCACGCTTCCCCCCGCCAGCGCGAGCGATTGGAGGTGGGGGCGAAAAAGTCGGGGGCGCGGAAAGGTTGCCCATCGGCGGGGCCTTTGGCCGCCGCGTTCAGGCCCGCCATGAGCAGGGTGCGGGCGCGCCGGGCGTAATCGTCCCGCGCCGCCGGGTCGGGGTCGATCAGCGCCAGGAAGGCGAACAGTTCGGCGTACTTCTCGACCCCGTATTCTTCGTATTCGCGGGAGCCAAGATCCTGACCGGGCACCCGCCCGGCGTCCATATCGGCTTTGGCTGCGGTCGCCAGAGGCACCAGCCCCTGCGCCCAGATCGGGTTGCTGCTCACCGCCCAGGCACGCAGGCGGGGTACATCCCCGGCGCTGATCAGGAGGCGCGGATGCCCGCCCAGGACGGCCATCGGTGCGGGCGAAAGCTGGGTCTGGGGGGGTAGGGTAGGGGGCGCAGGTGCGATCGCTGGTGGGGGGGCGGTGGGCGCTGCCGGGCCGGTGGCCTCGGTGGGCGGCACGGCAGTCGCATCTGGTTGCACCACTGTGAGGGTCGCCGCAGGCGTGGCGGGGATGACCCCGGTCGGCGTGGCCGGTGGCCCGCTGTCACAGGCCGCCAGCAGCACCAGCAGCACGCAACAGAGGACGTTACAAAGCACCCGTATCGTCTTCATCGCAGCCCTTCTCTATCGGGGGCAACGGCCTATTGCCCGGCTGGCCTGTCCGCGTCTAGCGGTGTGCCCTCGCGGGCGATCCGCCGCTTGAGCGCCGCGATGGCCCGTTGCCGCTCTTTGGCGTCGTCCGACATAACCGCGATGCTCAGGTCGTTTGGCGAGTCACCGTCTTCTAGGCCATGAATGGCGAGCAACGAGTCGGCGGCGTGGGATCGCACCAGATCTTCGGGGTCTTTCAGGGCTTGCAGGAGGGCCGCCACGCTCGCGGGAGCGCGGACGTGGCGCAGCGCCCGCGCCGCGTTCAGCCGCACGCCCCAGTGCGCGCTGGTTAGCACCCCGATCAAGGCGGGCACGGCGGGGGGATACTGCTCGATCTGCCAGAGCGCGAGCGCCGTTTGCACCCGTGCGTCGCCGGTGGCCTGGGGCAGCAGGTCCTTCAGCGCGGGGGCTGCCGGGGCGGAGCGCAGGGTCGCCAGGCCCGCCGAGGGGCGATAATCCCCCGTCGGCAAGCCCGCGATCAGCAGCCGTTCGGCCTCTGCCAGTTCCTCGCCTTCCAGGCTGAGGAGCGACTCGGTGTCCAGGCCGTCATGCCAGGCCATATACGGATCACCGAAATAGGATTCGTAGAAACTGGAAAACGCGCTGGACACCATGCTGCGGTCCTCTCGTGCCCGGCCTCGCTGCCTCCCAACCGGCGGGCAGGCCGTCCCTTTGATTATAGCAGCAGACGGTTTTTCATACTAGACCCTGCCCGGTCGTTCATCCGCTGGCTTCGGGTAACGGCGCCGCGAGAAACGGCAGGCAGCGGGTACCTTCGCCCGTGCTGCGGTATTGTGCTAGCAGGGTCCGGGTCGCGCCTCTATTTCACGACGCGGAAACGCAGATCGGTCCGGGCTGCCGACGCAATGACCTCTATGCGCTCCAACCGAATATGCTCGGTGTCGAGATGCTCGAACAGGCGTAGGCCGTCACCGAGCAGGACCGGCATGAGGCCGATCTCTAACACGTCCAGCAGACCTGCGTTCAGGCACTGCTGAATGACCTGCGCCCCCCCGATCACCGTGACATCCTTGTCCCCGGCGGCAGCTTTAGCCTGGGCGATGGCGCTTTCGATGCCATCGGTGACGAAGGTGAAGGTCAGCCTGTCGTTCTCTCTGGGCGCTTTGGCGGGCACCTCATGCGTCAGGACAAAGATCGGCACCTGGAACTCGTAGCTATCGGCATATGCATCCGGGTCGCCCATGGCAAAGGATTGCCGCCCCATCACGACGGCCCCGGTCTTTTGGATCAAGTCCTGTAGCCCGTCGATTTCCCCTGATTCCGTGAGATCGGGATACAGGCGGCTCACGTCCCCGTTCCGATCATTAACAAAGCCATCCAGTGACATGCTCATCCCCCCAAGAACGATGCTCATAGAACCTCCTGTGGTGGTAGCTGCGTGCTATGGTGCGGCTTGTTATCCGCTGGCCCACTCTGCTATAGTTAGCAAACGTGTTCCACCGTGTCAAGCTCATGGAAATTTGCCTGCTTATTTGTATCGCGGTCCAGCCGGTACGGGCGGAAGCGCCCACTCGGCGAGCGCGTGAGTCCTGGCCGAATGTCGCCAATGATCCCGAAAATGGCTATAATCGGGGTAGCGCCCTTGAGAAACGACCGGGCAACGGCACGCCCGGCCCCGAAAAAGATCGGCAACTCGCATGAATAAAATATTGTTGGTGGACGACGATCCGCATATCCGGCGACTGGTGCGGGCCTGCTTACAGCCTGAAGGCTTCGCCCTGGTCGAAGCTGCCGACGGCGTAGACGCCCTGGCCCAACTTGCGATCGTGACCGTCGATCTGGTCATCCTCGATCTGATGATGCCGAATATGGACGGGTGGGAGTTATGCCGCCGGTTGCGGGCGGCGGGCGATTTCCCGATCCTCATGCTCACGGCCAAAGGCGAAACCACCGACAAAGTGCGCGGCTTCCAGCTAGGGGCCGACGACTATCTGGTCAAGCCGTTTGAGCCGTTGGAACTGGTGATGCGGGTCCGCGCCTTGTTGAAGCGCTACCGGATCGCCATCGCCCAGACGGTGCAGGTGGGCGACCTGTTCATGGACCAGCGGACCTTCGACGTGCGCGCCGGGGGGGCGCGGATCACCCTCCCGTTGAAAGAGTTTGCCCTCCTCTTTAAACTGGCAAGCTACCTGGGGCAGACGTTGTCCCGCGACCAACTGATCGAGGATATCTGGGGCTATGATTTTGAGGGGAACGAGCGGACTCTGGATGTCCATATTAACCGGCTGCGCCAGCGCTTTCCCGAAGACCACCATTCCTTCAAGATCCGTACCATTCGCGGCTTAGGCTATCGCCTGGAGGTGGCGGGATGATGGGCAGGAACCGGCCAGCGGTCAGGGTAACGTCGAGAGGGAACGTGCGAGCCACCCGGCAGCAACTCCGGATACGGACGCTGGGGATGATGGCCTTCGTGCTGATGTGCGCCGGGGTGGTGTTCGCTGTCACCTATTTCCTGACCGCCTGGGTCTATCAGGCACTGGGCTACCAGCCGTCCGCGCTCCTCGCGCAACTGATTACCTCGCTACTAGGGCTGGTGTTCTGCGGGTTGATCCTGGGCACCATTGGTTTTGTCTCCCGCGATCGGCAGTGGCTCAGCCAGCTAGGAGTCTTTCAGCCGATTTTCGACGCGATGCAACGGATTGCCCAGGGCGATTTCAGCATCCAGATCGAGAACGCCCACGCGGACAACCCGCTGATCAGCGAATTGACGAAGAACGTCAATTACATGGCCCTGGAACTCAACCAGATGGAGCGGATGCGCCAGGAATTCATCTCCAATGTCTCGCATGAACTCCAATCCCCCCTGACCTCGATTCGCGGCTTTGCCCAGGTGTTGCAAAACGATCAGGTCAGCGCGGAGGACCGCCACCAGTATCTCGCCATCATCGAAACCGAAAGCACCCGGCTGTCCCGGCTCACCGAAAACCTGCTCAAGCTGGCGGCGCTGGAAGCGGAGCAGGGGACCTTTGAGCCGAAACCCTACCGGCTGGATAAACAACTGCGGCACCTGATCCTCGCCTGTGAGCCGCAGTGGACCGCCAAAGCGCTGGACCTGGACGTTGCTCTGGACGAGATCACGATCCGGGCGGACGAAGACCTGCTGCGCCAGGTGTGGCTGAATTTAATCCACAACAGCATTAAGTTCACACCCGACGGCGGCAGGATCGGGATCACGCTCTGCCAGCAAGGGGACCAGATCCGCTTCACCATCGCGGACACCGGCATCGGTATCGCCGCCGAGGATCAGATCCATATTTTCGAGCGCTTCTACAAAGCCGACAAAGCACGGACCCACGCCACCAACGGCGGGAGCGGCCTGGGCCTCGCCATCGTCCGCAAAATTCTCGATCTCCACCACGGCACGATCACCGTCGAAAGCCAGCCGGGTACCGGAACCACCTTCGTCGTCTCGCTGCCCGCCTAAGCCGCTATTGCACCACAGAGGACACAGAGGACACAGCGATCACGTATCGATCGCTGTGTCCTCTGTGGTGTGCTGCGTTTATATGGTGTTTACAGAAATGTTGTATTGTTGGGATGCGCCGTCACCAGACCTCGTAAGGATCGTCTGCCGGGCGTATCATCCCAAAGGAGAAAGAATCCCCAATGGAAGACCGTTCCACTACCCACCACCCGCCCGGCACCCTCGACGCCACCGAGGCCGGGCCTGCGCCTTCGCTGCAATCGGTGAACTGGCTTCGCCTGTTCGGCTACCTGAAGCCGTATTGGGGGCGCATGATTCTGGCGATCGGCGCGCTGGTGCTCTCCACCGGGGCGAGCCTGGCCTTCCCGGCGATCATCGTCCAACTGCTGGATACGGTAACAAGCACCCACCAGGCCGGGCCGCTCAACCTGCTGGCGGGCGTGCTGATCGGCCTGTTCCTGCTCCAGGCGGTGTTCAGTTTCGTCCAATCCTACCTGCTGGCCTACGTCGGGGAGCGCATTGTGCTGGACCTGCGCACCGCCTTCTATACGAAACTGCAAGCCCTGTCGCTCGACTTCTATGCCGTCCGGAGGGTAGGGGACCTCGTCTCCCGGCTGTCCAGCGATGTGACCCAGGTGCGCTCCGTGCTGACCACCACCATCACCAGTCTGCTCAGCCAGTTGCTGACTCTCGTCGGCGCGATCGCCATCCTGATCACCCTGAATGTCCAGTTCACCCTGTTTATCCTGGGGCTGGCCCCGGTGCTGATCCTCGTCGCCGTGGTCTTTGGCCGCCGCATCCAGAAGGGCAGCACCCGCGTGCAGGACCAGTTGGCCGAATCGACCATCGTCGCGGAAGAGGGGTTGCAAGGGATCCGTGTGGTGAAGAGCTTCGGGCGCGAAGCCTTTGAAACCGGGCGCTACAAGACGGCGATGGAAAAAACCTTTCGCGCCTCCCTGCAAATGGCCGTGTACAACGGGCTGTTCGGCTCGCTGATGCTGTTCCTGGGCTTTAGCTCGATTGCCGCCATCGTCTGGTATGGGGGGAATGAGGTGCTGGCCGGGCGGCTGACCGTCCCGCTGATTACCGGCTTCCTCATTTATGGGATTTCGATTGCGGCCAGCCTGGGCGGACTCGCCGGGCTGTA
Organism: Chloroflexia bacterium; assembly: GCA_038252265.1. Taxonomy (GTDB): domain Bacteria; phylum Chloroflexota; class Chloroflexia; order QHBQ01; family JAICKM01; genus JBBSAN01. The sequence continues at coordinate 6,985 of JBBSAN010000026.1, read as the reverse complement.
CGGGCAGGTCCGCGCCGCGATCGGCGGGGTGCAGCGCGTGTTCGAGATCCTCGATAGCCAGCCCAGCGTGCAAGATGCCCCGACGGCCATCCCCCTGCCCACGGTGCGGGGGCGGATCAGCCTGGAGGATGTGTCGTTCAGCTATGACCGCCGCGCTCCGGTGCTGCGCAGCATCTCCCTGGATATCCAGGCGGGGGAAATCCTGGCGCTGGTCGGCCCCAGCGGCGCGGGCAAGAGCACGCTGTTGAACCTGCTCCCGCGCTTCTATGATCCCACCGGCGGGTCCATCCATATCGACGGGTATGATCTGCGCGACGTGACCCAGCAGAGCCTGCGCGAGCAAATCGGGATTGTGCCCCAGGAGACGATCCTCTTTGGCGGCACCATCCGGGAGAATATCCTCTACGGGCGGCTGGAGGCGACCGAAGCGGAACTGATCGCCGCCGCCCGCGCCGCCAACGCCCACGAGTTTATCAGCGGCTTCCCGAACGGGTACGAGACCATCGTCGGGGAGCGGGGGATGAACCTGAGCGGCGGGCAGCGCCAGCGCATCGCCATCGCCCGCGCCATTCTCAAGGACCCGGCCATTCTGTTGCTGGACGAAGCGACCAGTTCGCTGGACAACGAGTCGGAGGGGCTGGTGCAGGAAGCGCTCGACCGGCTGATGCAGAACCGGACCACGGTGATTATCGCGCACCGCCTGAGCACGATCAAAGTGGCGCACCGCATCGCGGTCCTCGACGGCGGGCAGATCATCGAAGTGGGGCGGCACGAGGAACTGCTGCAACAAGACGGACTCTATGCCCGGCTCTACCTGATGCAGTTCCGCGATACGGAGGACGCCGCCCCCGCCGAGCCGACCGCGGCGCGGCAAGTCCTGCCCTCGTATAATGGCTACAGTGATGCGGTAACCGACGAGATACCCATCAGCCTGCTGGATGCCATTCTCGCCCCTTAGGGCGACCGCCTAAACAAGTTGACGTTGTAACGAAGATGTGTCGCGCTCACAGATGTGATGCAACTCAGTTGTTGGTCAACTTGTTTAGGCGGTCGCCCTTAGTCGTCGGAGTGCTGGCCTTTCTCCTGGCGCTCGCGCTCCTCGCGGCGCTCGCGGTCTTCTTCGTGCTCCTCGCGCTCACGGTCCTGGGCGAGATCGAGGGCGAGGACGCTGGTCAGAATGAGCAGGTCGTCCTCGCCCTCGGCAATGTCCACCCCGTAGGTTTCGGTGAGGCTAATCCAGCGTTTGGAGACGGTGGCGACCGTCCGCCCGTCGCGGTCGATCTTGTATTCGTGCTCGAAGAGGCTGCCGGTCACATGCAGATCATCGGGGCCGGGCACGTCGATGGTGAAGCGATCGACGAAAAGGCTGAAGAGCCGCTTCCGCACGGCGGTTTGCTCCATGCCGGGGCGGCTGATCCGGTAGGTCGGGCGGAGGGCGATCAGTTGCCGTTCGACTTTCGCCACCTCGGCCCCCTCAAGATTACGGATGATGAGCGTGTTGTGCAGGGTCAAGACCTTGCCGTCCACATGATAGACGGGCTGCCCCTGCTCGTCGGTGATATCAGAGTCCTCCCCCAGGCGGATCAACCGCTCGCGGATGACATAGCGCATCAGAAAACCTTTCTACGGCCTGATAGCCGCACCGGATAGACCCCCCAGGGCCAGGCCTGTTAACGTGAGCCACCGGCAGGACGGCACACCGAACCCGCTCGCTTCGCTGGCCGATCGCCCCTGCGCTCACCACACCTTCCAGCACAGGGCGTGCCATCTTCCCCACCGCCGGGTCGGCCCCTACCCAGGAGACTGGCATCAGCCCTGGCGCAATTCGTGCTGTACAGTACAGCGCACTACAGTTTATGGTACTATCATTCATATGTTGGCAATCTTAACGATCTGAAGTAGACTTAGGGGAATGCTGCGGGCTATATCATTGCGCGCGCATAGACGTTCTGGTATACTTATATAGTAGATAACAAGCGGCCCCGTTCCTTGTGTTGCTCCGCCCATGCCCCAACGCCCGTAGCATGGCGAACCTTTCTGATCATATACCCACCTCACTGGAATCCAGGTGGGCTGCCCATGCGCCGAGCGCCAGGGCAACCAGGAGATCTCTATGCGCGCTGTACGACGGCTGCCGCTCCTGCCAGGGCAGCTAAATGGAAACTGGCTCCTGTTTAGCTTAGGTGCTCTCGCCCTCCTCTGCTACCTCACGATTGACTTTCTCATCATGCAAGCTCCGCCATACATGGTGCGCTCTCGTGCTCCGTTGTTCGACCGCTTCCCGCTGTGGTCGGCCCTCCGCGATCTCCCCCTGCCCGTGCCACAGACGGCCACGACCGGCCTGATCGTGCTGCTCGGGGCGCTGCTGCTCGCCCTGGCTGCTTATTTTGCGGCGGTGTGGCACAGCCGCCGCACGCCGGTCACCCGCCGGGCGCTGGTGCTGGTGGTCGGGTTTATCGTCTTGTTCTCCCTGGTCTCCTTGCTGACCCTGCCGACGTTTAACGATGACATGTACATGTACATCCAGTATGCGCGGGTTTTTACCCTGCATCACGCCAATCCGTATACGGTCCCGGTCAGCGCCTATCTGTTCGACCCCGATCTACAGTTTACGGATACCGACTGGCGGCAGACGACCCTGCCCTACGGCCCCGTCTGGGCCTACCTCTCGATGCTGTGGACGTGGCTGGGCGGTACCGATGTGGTGCGGACCCTGCTGCTCTTTCGTGTCTTTCTGCTCGCCTTCAGCGCGGCCAACATGTTCTTGATCTGGAAGATCCTGGCGCGATTAAATCCGGCCTACCGGCTCACGGGGCTATTGTGCTATGCCTGGAACCCGCTGGTGGTCCTGGCCGGTCTGGCCCATGTCGAGGCGGTGATGCTCTTCTTTCTCCTGCTAAGTGCCTACCTGTATCTGGTCCACCGCCCCTGGTTGGGGCTGGTAGCCGTCACCCTCTCCGCCCTGACCAAGTTCGTCACCGGGCCGCTGGTGCTGGTCTACTGGGTCTTCTTCTGGCGAGAACGTTCCTGGCGGGTGGCACTGGGGGGCGCGGCGCTGGGGCTGGCGGTGAGCGTGCTCACCTTCGGCCCGTTCTGGGAAGGCTGGAACTCGGTGCTCCCCCTGATCCGCGATCCCAACACGGGCAGCAGCGGGCAGGTCGTCTCGAGTTTTCGCAGCCTCCTCATTCCCGCCTTTCTGCTGGTGGTCCTGGGGATCAGTCTGGCGCGGCAACGGGGCGCAGCGGATCTCGTGCGGGGGTGGGCGCTGGCGCTGCTGGTCTTCGCGCTCTTCCTGATGCCCCATGCCTATGCCTGGTATCTGATCACCCTGATCGGGGTGATCAGTCTGGTGCCCTCGGCCCGCCTGGTGGCCCTCACTTTCACCATCTGTGGGGCTGCCGGGGTTACCTGGATGCTGGAACTGGTCGGTCGTTACTTTATCGAACCATCGGATACGCTACTACGTTTGATCTGGTGGGGGCCAGTGTTGTTGGCACTGGTATGGCTCTATGGCCGGGACCTCCGCCAGTTGCCTGGGCTGGTGCAGCGGCAACTGGCGGCGCGGCGCAGGAGTGTCCTCTCTTGAACAATGCCGATCACGTCGTTATACCGATGCAAAAGAGAGGAATTATGTATCCTGATACCCGCCCGGCGGCGGGCAGGCAGGCCCTCGGGGCGCAACGGCTCTGGCTGACACTCGTCGCTATTATGATCGCCGGGGCGACCTTGCCCCGGCTGCTCATCAACTATGGCCCGGACGAAAATGGAGCGCATGGTGCCCAGGCGGCACTCCGCTTTTTCCAAACTGGGATCTATATTCCCTCGCGCGACCCCGGTAACCCGCTGTTCGAGTACCTCTTAACGCCGATCGTGCCCTGGGCCGGGTACATCGGGGCCAACCTGCTGGTGCTGCTCTTTTATGTGGCCGCCGTCCTCATTTTCGCGGACCTGGTGCGGCAGGTGCCCACCCGCTGGTTGCTGGTCGGTATCTTTGCCCTGACCCCGATCCTGCTGGTCAACGCGGCGGTGACGATGGACTATATAGGCGGGCTAGCCCTGTTGCTGGCCTCCTATGCGGCGCTGACCCGGCAGCGCTATGGGCTGGCCGCGCTGTGTCTGGCGCTGTCGATCGGCTTCCGGCTGACCGATGCCGTGTTTGTGTTTACCGTCCTGCTGTTCCTGTTTCTGCGGCGGGCGCGCTGGCAAGACATGCTGTGCTTCACGGTGATCAGCCTGGTGGGCGGGCTGCTCTTCTACGTGCCGATCCTGGCCCGGGAAGGCCTGGCGATGTTCACGATCCCCGACTCGCCTCTCCAGGGCGAGAGCTATAATCTGCTGGTCATCTATAACGGCCTGTGGCTCTTTGGCCCGATCGCCACCGGGGCGATCCTCCTGCTGCTCCTGCGCCAGCACCGGCAGGTGGGGGCCTCGGTGCGGGCGGCGCTGCGCGGGCGCGATCCCGCCCTCGTGCTGGAGGCGTCCACCCTCGTCCTCTTTGTCGTCCTCTTCGTCCGCCATGCCGATCAGACGGCCTACCTGCTCCCGATTGTGCCGTTCGTCTACTTGCTGCTGGCGCGCTGGGTGTCGCCGCGCCAATGGCTGTTGCTTGGGGCGTGTGTGATTCTCTTCGGGCTGGTCACTCCCGATTTCAAGGGTGGCGAGAGCGGGCGGCGCACCCTCGCCCTGCAACCGGCGTGGGGGATTGTCGTGAACGACTATCAGCAGCGGTTGGAGATGGAGCGGCTGCGCGGGCAGGTCTGCGGCACGAACAAGGCGGCGCGGGCGGTCTTCTTGACCGGGCTAGGCCATGTCCTGACTTTTCAGAACCCGGCCCTCGCCAAGATCACCGCCACCCAGATCGATCCCCGGCTGGATGTGGCGGGGGTGGACGAAGCGGCGAATGTGTACCGCTGTGTGGCGCGGGAGGTCTATCTCGTCTACGCGCTCTCGAAAGAGAATGTGGCGCGCTTACACGAGGATGGCTACAGCGTTTACATCTTCGACAAATATGCGCCGAGCCTGGTGATCAACCAGTACGGCTATGATCCGTATGCCGCGGGCATTCAACGCCTGGATATTGAGAACGCCAACGCCTTCTCACAGGTGGGTGCTCCGTAGGAGTGGCCCTCCGCGCCGGGCATCTCGCCCTCCGGGCAGAGACGGGGGCCGGAGCGCAAGGCTGCGCCTCGGCCATCGCCGGTGCTCCCGCCCTGTTCTTTGTCTTTGATGGAAGCTTCTGATTTCTGATTTCTGATTTCTAACGTCTCGTACCCGCATTATTGCTTTCTTGTGGCATTGGTTCTATAATGCAGGCGTGCGAGGGGATAATGGACGAGACGACCAACGAACCGCCGGGCGACTCCCCGGCCCTGGTGCCGATGCGCCAGGAGATCATTGATTTCTACGGCGACCAGATCATTGCCACACAGACTACGGACGCCCAGATCTATGTTCCGGTGCGCCTGTTGTGTGATAACCTCGGCATGTCCTGGGCAGGCCAGCGCGAGCGCATCTATCGCAACCCGGTGCTGGCCCAGGCCGCCGCAGTTGTACGTGTTACACGTTCAACTGCCACCGGCGGGGTGCCCGACATGCTCTGCCTGCCGCTGGACATGATTCCGGGCTGGCTGTTCGGGATCAGCGCCGACCGGGTGCGGCCCGAGCTACGCGAAAAGATCGTCCGCTACCAGCGGGAATGCTTCCGCGTGCTCTGGAACGCCTTCAAAGGCGACATCCTCCCGACCGACCCGCCGGGCGGCGGCCTGACCGAGGCGCAGCGCACCCTGGAACTGATCACCGCAATGCAGCGCATGGCCCAGCAGCAGGTGGACCTCGAGCAGCGCGTTCACACCATCGCCGAGTATACCCGTGGGTTCATCCAGCAGACGCGGTCCCGGCTCACCGATCATGATGATCGCCTGACCGCGTTGGAACTCCGGCTTGATCCCACAGCGGTCATCAGCGAAGAGCAGGCGGCGGAACTGGCCCTGGCGGTGAAGAACGTCGGGCAACGCCTGGCCGGGCAGGGCGAAAAGACCGGCTACGCCCGCGTCTACTCCGAAATGTACCGGCGCTATCGCACCAGTTCCTATAAGAGCCTGCCGCTGGGCAAGTACGACGAAGTGATGGCCTGGCTCCATGCGTGGTACGAGGAACTGGGCGACGCGGCGACCGGGCCGTAACCCCTCACTCCCCGGCCTCGGCCCGCAACCCGGCGGGCAACAACGCCAGGATCTCCCGCTTCATCGCCGGGTCCACCCCCCAGTATTGGTCCACAAACGCGAGAATCGCCACCGCCGACTCGGGCGAGTGGTCGTAGCCCTGCATAAAGTAGGGCAACTGCCCGGCCAGAGTCGGGAAGCGCTGCTCGGCGCGGCGTTCGGCGCTGAACAGATCCTGGTGCCCCGCCTGCTCCGCTTCGCTGCGCGGGGCCAGTTCTAAAATCCGGTCCACCGCATAGAGCTGGATGAAGCGCAGCGCCGAGAGGCGTTCGCCCCGCGCCGCGCGCCCCAGCCCGACATAAAGGTTCGTCACGATCTCGCCGACCAGTTCCTCGGTGGGGCGCGCGGCGCGCGGGGCGGGGACCTGGCGCGGCAGGCGAATCGCTTCGTCTACCTCCGCCGCTTTCCAGACGATCCGCGCGGCGGGAAACGCGGCCTGGGCCAGTTCCGCCGCCGTGAAGATGGCGAACTCCCCGTAGATCCCGTCCTCGAACAAGATCTTGTAGCCGATTGCCGTATTGCGGAAGCGGTAGGCAAGCGGGCACACCGCCTGGAGCCAGCCGAGATCCTCCAGGTAGAGCGGCACGCAGCCCTCTTGCACCACGACAAAGAAATCGAGGTCGGAGTAGGCGTCGAGGCGGTCGAGTTCGGTGCCGACCGACCCCAGCCCCAGCAGGGCCAGGGCGTGCCCGGTGTGTTCCAGGGAGCGGCCAATCTCATCAAGCCGTTGGAGCAAGCGCTCGGGTGACACGGTGCCCTGCTTT
>JBBSAN010000025.1:0-19676 GCA_038252265.1 Chloroflexia bacterium | reverse complement strand
TTCGCCCTATGGATCGAGCGGCTGAGCGTCCGGGGCATCATCGGCGGCTATCCCTGCGGCGGCCCGTTCGAGTCGTGCGTCGCCCCGACCAATCGCCCCTACTTCCGCCCGAACAACAATGTCACCCGGGGGCAGCTCTCCAAGATCGTTGCGGGCGCGGCGGGCTGGACCGAGACGCCGACCGGGCAAACCTTCGAGGAAGTACCGCCGGGCAGCACCTTCTATCTCTATGTCGAGCGGCTGGCGAGCCGCGGGATTATTACCGGTTATCCCTGCGGCAGCCGGCCATTCGAGCAGTGCATAGGAGTCAACCGCCCCTACTTCCGCCCTAACGACCCGGCGACCCGTGGGCAAATGAGCAAGATCGCCGCCGCCGCCTTCTTCCCCAACTGCCAGACCCCCGCCCGACGCTAAGCGACCGGATGCGAAAGGCCCCCTCTCACGAGGGGGCCTTTTTGGTTGCAACGCACTTGGGCGAACGGTTACAGAGAACCTAGCGCCGCTGCCCACGCGGGGGGCGGGTGGGCTTGGCCGGGCGCGAGGGGTTAGCGGCGTGGACCGTGGGCTTCGGCGCGGCGGCAGGAGCGCTGGCTCCTTCGCGGAGCAGGCGGGCGAAGGCCGGGGTGGCGCGGCAGTCGGCAAAGTCGTCATCCTGGGCGGCTTCGGGAAGCAAGGTGGCATCGCGGGCGACGGCGCGGCGCAACAGTTCCACCGATTGCGGGCAGTGGCCCAGGCGCGATTCTGCCGCCGCGAGGTTATAGAGAATCGCCGCCGAGGTAGAGTCGAGCCGGTAGGCCCGTTCGTAATCCTTCAGCGCCCCGGCATAGTCCGCGCTCAACATCCGCACGTTGCCCAGGCCGACAATGGCCGCCACGTTGTCCGGGTCCAGTTCCAGCACCTGGGTGTAATCGGCCACAGCCCCGATATAATCACCGCGCCGCACGAGAATATGCCCGCTGAGCAACAGCATGTGCGTGTCGTCCGGCTCCAACTGCAACGCCTGCTGGATCGTGGTGTAGGCATCGCGCATGTTGTTGAGCCGCAGGAGCACGTTGACCCGGCCATGCAGCGCCGACAGGTTGGTCGGGTCCAGCGTCAGCGCGCGGTCGAAGTCGTCCAGCGCGGCCTGGTTGTCGCCGGTGTCGGCCACCAGCAGGCCGCGATTGGCCCAGGCCATGCTGTTATCGGGGTTGCGTTCCAGCAGGCGCGACCAATCGGCCAGCGCGCCGTCCATATCGCCGTGTTCGGCGCGGAACAGGGCGCGGGTAGTCAGTAGCGGATCCGCCTCGGGTAGGCGAGCGACCCCATCGTCCAGTGCCCGGCGGGCCTCATCGTCGCGGCCCAGCATACTAAAGGCGGCAGCCCGGCCCACCATCGCGGGCAAGAAGTTGGGATGTAGCACCAGCATCCGGTCGAAATCGGCCAGCGCCGACGGCCCCATGTGCTGCAACGCATAGGCACGCGACCGCAGGCGCAACGCCTCAAAGTTGTCGGCCTCCTGGTCCAATACGACGGTCGTGTCGGTGACGGTGCCTGCGTAGTCGTCACGGTCCAGGCGCAAGGCGGCGCGGGCCAGCCGGGCACCGGGGTTGGCCGGATCGGCCTCAATGGCCTGGTCCAGGTCGGCCAGCGCGGCGTCGGTGTCGCCCGCCTGGTGCCGGGCCAGCGCCGCCAGCCGCAGCAGTTCGGGATCGTCGGGTTTCGCTTTGAGGGCGCGGGTGAAGAGCCGGGCGCTGCGCTTTTCTTCGTCAATATCGGCGTAGGCGCGGGCCAGTTCGGTCAACTGGGCTGCGTCGTCGCCCGCCACCGACTCGCCCCACTCCAGCACGGCCACCGCCCCGTCGTGCTGATCGATCTGGTCGCGCACCCGCGCCACCTTGGTGATCGTCGCCACATCGCGATTCTTGATCTGAAGCAGCCGGTCCAGCGCCGCCGCGACCCGCGCGTGATCGCCCCCCTCCAGCAAGGCCCACATCTGCTGCTCTAATGCGTCGGCATCGCGGGGGTTCATCGCCGCCGCCCGCCCGGCCAGTTCGGCGGAGCGGGCATAGTCGCCCAGCCGGTAGAGCGTTTCGGCGGCGCGCAAGAGGATCGGCGGGCTGCCCGGCACCACCTCGACCGCAGCGGTGACATCGGCGCGGGCGGCGTCTTCCATCGCTGCCGGGTAGAGCGCGGCCCGTTGCAAGAGCGCGTCGGCCAGCGTCTCCGGCGGCAGATCGCCGCTAGTGATGGCCGCGCTCAGCACCTCTTGCGCGTCGGCATCCAGCGCCAGGCTGATGAACGCGGGTGCCCAGACGGCCCACTGGTCCTCGGCGGGCGCAGCCTCCCAGGCGGCCCGCAGTCGCTCGCGCTCGCCCTCGACCCAGGCGCGCAGGCGCAGCACCTCCTGCGGGTCGCGGGGGGTCGCCGCGTCGCCGGAATGGATCAAATGATGCAGGAGGCTGGCGGCCTCGTCGGTGGGGGTTGGCTCGATGGCTTCGTCACTCATGCGGCTATTATACCACAGGAGCAAGCAGCTATCGGAACCGAAGAGAAACGCGTGCAAGCCCCGGAGCGGCGACAGATCATAGCCCACAGTAGGACTGTGGGAAGCGGCCACCCAAATTATAAGCCCCGGAGGGGCGACAGAATACCGCCTTGTTGACATTCTGTCGCCCCTCCGGGGCTTCACCTCTTGAATTGAACTGTTCCCACGGTCCTACCGTGGGCTATGATCTGCCGCCCCTCCGGGGCTGAAAATTGGATGAGTAGCGGCTAGCGTTCGTAATCCAGAACAGGCGTATTGTCGGGCGCGGGGTCCAGGCCCCAGGCGGCGCGGAGGTCGGTGGGGATGTCATAGACGGCGGCTTGCCCACTGCTGAGGGTGTGGAACTCGCCCTGGATCACGGCCCAGCACGCTTTGTCGAAAATCTGGTTGAAGGCGTTGTTGCGATCTTGCAACTCTTCCAGCACCGTGTTGATGAACGAGCTATGCTGGACCACCCAACCCCACCGGCTGCGCGGCACCTCCATCCAGTCGGCGATCTCATCTCCGGCGGCCTGGCGGATCAGCGCCGGAATCACCCCGTCGAAAATCTCCCCCGGCATCACCCGGTCGTACATATCGAGCAAGCAGCGGGTCAGTTTCACCCCCTCGTCGGAGGGGCCGAAGTGGCGCGCCCGCAGGAGGAGGTTGAGCGCTTCGGCCTCGGCCAGCGTCTCGGGCATAATGTCATGGCGGATGCCCAGCATCGCCCCGGTCACACACCAGACGTAATAATAATCTTCCGCCTCCTGCGCCGTGTAGGTGATCCCCAGCCGCCCTAGCCCCTTCAACACTTCATCGGTGAAGACCAGCAGGGCACCCAGCAAATCTTCCTGGCAGATCGGGACCTCGCCCGTCCCGCGCCCGGTATGTTCGATCATGTAGCGCACGGCAGCATGGATCAGGCGCACCTTCTGGGTCGCCGGGATAAACTGCCCGCCCGCCTGGAACCCGCGCTCGCTCATCATGTGGAGGCAGAACTGGGCGGTTTCGGCCACCCGGTGCTGCGGATATTCCAACTCCTGGGTCGAAGCCAGCACCTTCACCGCCCGTTGCGCGGCATAGCATTGCACCATCGCCGCCGTGGAGAGGACCAGGCTGATGTGCATCCCGTGGTTGTGGAAGAAGGTACGCGCGCGCTCGATACGCGCATAATCGGTCCAGGCCGGGGGCTGGTCGGTGGCGATCAGGTAGCGTTCCAGTGCAGGGGGCAATCCTGCCGGGATCGCCTGATCATTCGTCGTCAGGTGGCGCAACACATCGTTGACCGCCATCAGTTGATCGGTGGCCTCTAGCTCGGCGATCACCCCGTCGGCCAGGGGATCACCTTCCAGACGGAGGGCATCCAACATTTCATCCGTATATTGCACAAGGAGCCTCACCTAGAAATGGTGGACGATCCTGCCACGGTAAGGCCGCCAATGTTGCCCGCCGCCAGGATCGCCATAAGTACAAGGTATATAATATGTAATGCGTAATGTGGCCCCAGGTTGCGCCCAATAACTACAACCCTCATTATAGTACACTGCCGCCGCGAAAAGCAATATGCGCGTTGCGCACGGAGGTCCGGCGCGCTCCGGGGCTGCCGGGGTGCTGCCATCTCTAACACCGCTCTAACATAGCACCAGCATGGTTCTAACAAGGGGTTATGTATAATAGAAATGGTAACAGCGAAGGGTTATGGAATTTTTATGTGTTTGGAGCCTTTCGCCCTAACGGAGAAGGATGGTACAACCCCATGAATTTGCAACGATATACCGAGAAGGCCCAGGAAGCAGTGCTGGCCGCGCAATCGCTGGCGACCGAATATAACCAGAGCCAGATCGAGCCGGAACACCTGCTATTGGCCCTGCTGGAGCAGGACGGGGGCGTGGTGCCCCAGATTTTTATGAAGCTGAATGTGTCGGTGAGCGAGGCCGCCGGGCGGTTGCGTGCCGCCGTCCAGGCGTTGCCGCGCATCACCGGCGCGACCCAGCAGCCCAGCGTGTCGGGGCGGCTGAACGCGGTCGCCAATCGCGCCGAGCAGGAAGCGAAGACCCTCAAGGACGATTATGTCAGCACCGAACATCTCTTGCTGGCGCTGATCGAAGAGGGCACCCGCCACCCCAGCGGCAAACTGCTCCAGGGCGATAACGTCACCCGCGACCGGGTCTTGCAGGTGCTGACCAGCATCCGCGGCAACCAGCGCGTGACCAGCCAAACGCCGGAGACGACCTACCAGGCGCTGGAAAAATATGGCCGCGACCTGACCGAGCAGGCCCGGCGCTCCAAGCTGGACCCGGTGATCGGGCGCGACGAGGAGATCCGGCGGGTGATCCAGGTGCTGTCGCGGCGGACCAAGAACAACCCGGTCTTGATCGGGGAGCCGGGCGTGGGCAAGACGGCCATTGTCGAGGGCCTGGCCCAGCGTATCGTGCGCGGCGACGTGCCGGAGGGTCTGAAGGACCGCCGGGTGATTTCGCTGGACCTGGGGGCGATGGTCGCCGGGGCCAAGTATCGCGGCGAGTTCGAGGAGCGGCTGAAAGCCGTGCTGAAAGAGATCACCGAAGCAGGCGGCGAGATCATCGTCTTTATTGACGAGTTGCACACGGTCGTCGGCGCGGGCGCGGCAGAGGGCGCGATGGATGCCAGCAACATGCTCAAGCCGATGCTGGCGCGCGGCGAGTTGCACATGGTCGGCGCGACGACACTGGACGAGTACCGCAAGCATATCGAGAAGGACGCGGCGCTGGAGCGGCGCTTCCAGCCGGTGTTCGTCGGTGAGCCGACCGTGGACGACACGATCAGCATCCTGCGCGGGCTACGCGAACGGTACGAAGTCCACCACGGCGTGCGGATCACCGACAGCGCCTTAGTCGCGGCGGCGGTCCTCTCCCACCGCTACATCAGCGACCGCTTCCTGCCCGACAAGGCGATTGACCTGATCGACGAAGCGGCGTCGCGCCTGCGGATGGAGATCACCAGCCTACCCCAACCCCTGGACGAAGTGGAGCGGCGCATCCGCACGCTGGAAACCGAACGGCTGGCCCTGCAAAAAGAGAAGGATGCCGCCAGCAAAGAGCGGTTGGAGCGGATCGAGCGCGACCTGGGCAACCTGAAAGAGCAGCAGAGCCAATTGCGGGCGCAGTGGCAGTCGGAGAAAGAAGCCATCGCCCGCATGAACGAACTGAAGCAACAGCTAGAGCAGGCCAACGCCGAGTTGGAAGCGGCCCAGCGGGTCTACGACCTGAGCCGCGCCGCCGAGATCCAGTACGGGCGCATCCCGCAATTGCAGGCGCAACTGAAAGAGGCCGAAGCCCGGATAGCCCAGATGCAAGCAGGGTCGGCGCTGCTGAAGGAAGAAGTGACCGAAGACCAGATCGCCGCCGTGGTCAGCAAGTGGACCGGCATCCCGGTCACGCGGATGCTGGAGGGCGAACTGGCGAAGCTCTTGCGGATGGAGGAGCGGCTACACCTGCGTGTGGTCGGGCAGGACGAGGCGATTGGGGCGGTGGCGAACGCGGTGCGCCGCTCGCGGGCGGGGCTGCAAGACCCGAATCGCCCGCTCGGCTCGTTCCTCTTCCTGGGCCCCACCGGGGTGGGCAAGACCGAACTGGCCCGCGCCCTGGCCGAGTTCCTGTTCGATGACGACAACGCCATCGTCCGCATCGACATGAGCGAGTATATGGAGAAGTTCGCCGTGTCGAGGCTGACCGGCGCGCCCCCCGGCTACGTCGGCTACGAAGAGGGCGGGCAACTGACCGAGGCGGTGCGGCGGCGGCCCTACAGCGTGGTGCTGTTCGATGAGATCGAGAAGGCGCACGCCGATGTGTTCAACGTGCTGTTGCAGGTGCTCGAAGATGGGCGGCTGACCGACAGCCAGGGCCGCACGGTGGACTTCCGCAACACGGTGATCATCATGACCAGCAACCTGGGCAGCCACGTCATCCAGGAGCTAGGCGCGGCCCGCGAAACCGAGATGCGCCAGGCGGTGCAGGAGTTACTCCGCCAGCACTTCCGCCCCGAGTTCCTGAACCGGGTGGACGAAACGGTGATCTTCCAGCAACTGTCGCGGGACCAGATCGGGGAGATCGTGACGATCCAACTACAACGGGTGCGCGCTCGGTTGGCCGACCGCAAGCTGAAGCTGGACCTGACCCCCGCCGCGCTGGAGTTCCTGGGCAACGAGGGCTTCGACCCGGTCTACGGCGCACGCCCGTTGAAGCGGACGATCCAGCGCCGCATCCTCGATCCGCTCTCGCTGGAACTGCTGGAAGGCCACTTCCACGAAGGCGACACGATCCTAGTGGACACGCAGGGGGGCAAGCTGGTGTTCCAGCGGGCGGAGTTGCAGATAGCTGAGTTGGTGGGTACAGACGCATAATAAGCATAAATAGGCGAGTTACATGAGATAATTGAAGGGGTTGGCTTCTAAAGCCAACCCCTTCAATTAAGTCTGTTAAAAACGGAAATCGTTAGTCTTTACTCTGCGCTTTAACTCGACACTAACACCCCTCACTTTCATTCCGCCTCCCATGAATTCATCGACAACAGCAAGCTGCTTTCCTTTTAGGTATTTGAGTATGTGTCTTACCAATACGCTCGATGCGTCCAACTCTTTTATGATAGTTTGAATATCAGTTTGATCCTCACTAACTATCAAACGGCATAAGGATTCAAATGTGGTTACGTAGTCAGGTATATACTGTCGTGCATACCTTTGGAAGCCGTAGTTTTCAACCGAAAATGCTGTTGGATACCTACCTTTCAACATATTTCTAGTCAAGGGTTTTATGTAACCTCTTTTATCGAGCATTTCAAGTGAATCGAAAGTTTCATCTTCTGATATATTCTGTAAAGAAGCTTGTGCTAGAATAAGATCAGTACCTATGCTATAGGGGCCACCTTCTTTGATAGCTTGATCACCAATCAGCTTCAATATCAAACTATCTCCCTTTGTGAGACCTGGAATAGTATCAACTGTAGGCACAGCAGCTAGAATTTGGACAGGTTCGACTTTTGGCATTCTGTCATAGCTCTTTACCCAATCCTGTAATTGCAATTCAAATGTACTTCCCGCAACCATTTCAGATGCGTGCTGTGCCAGTACGCATAAAATAGGTGGTCCCGATGGGAGAGATCCCCAGTGAGCACATTCGACAACAATACTTTGGAGATCTGTCCAAGCGGCACTAGATCGCGTGATACGACCACGCAGGGAAGCAGGTAAGACACTGACTAGTTCATCACGCGCATCCTGCTTCTCGAACAAGTGAATTTGTCTCAACAACTTCAACAATTCACCATAGATCTCATCACCAGGTTCTTGCATAAAACCACCTCCTTTACAAACAGTATAGTACAAGTAGCTTTATACGACAAACCCCCACCCTACCCCGGCCAGGCGATCAGCAGCAGGGCGACGAAGATCAAGCCCCCCTGCTCATTACAGCCAGAACACAAGTAGGATAATCAGCACGCCGCTGTGAACAAGTCTATTGTTGAAGCAGATCGGGGGCTTCCTGGCGTAGTCGCTCGACCAACCACATCTGGATCAAAGTCTGGTAGGGAATACCTTTGCGTTCGGCCACCTGCTTAATCGCCTGCAAGTAATCGCCGCGAAGACGCAAGCCGACTGGCTTTTTCGCCGGGCGCGAACGGATCACTGGAATCGGCGCTATCTCTTCCAACTCATCCATGTAAGGGGCTGTGCTATGAGTGGCAAACCAGTCGGCGGCTTCCTGCTCAGTGGCAAAGGTGGGTAGTTCGGGCATCTTACTTGCGCCTCCCGCGATGTTGCTTCTTCTCGCCAGTATAGGCAATAACCAAACATCAAGCAAATTCTCCTCTTTCGTCCCCTTCGCTTCGCCTATTTCGTCCCTTCGTGCCTTCGTGGTTCCACCGCCCTACCCCGGCCAGGCGATCAGCAGCAGGGCGACGAAGATCAGGGCCACCCCGGCCCATTGGACGCGGGTCAGGCGTTCGCGGAGGAAGATGAAGGCCAGCAGCACCGTGACCGGGCTGGCGAGCGAGCCGATCACGGCCACCACGCCGGGCGAGTCGGACCCCAGGCCGAGGTTGAAGGCGACGGCAGCGATCTGGTAGCCCAGCGCCATCCAGGCGATACGCCCCAGCACGCGGGAGGCGGGAGGCCGCAGCGATTGCCGTCCAGCCAGGGCCACCGGGATCATCAGCAGCCAGGTCGCGCCAGTGCCGATCCCCGCCGCCCAGTACGGCCCTAGGTCAGGCACAACAAAGCGCTGCGCCCAGAAGTAGGTCCCCAGGATCAAGGCAGCCCCAATCGCTTCCGGCACCCCAACGCCCAACGCCTGGCTGACCCGCTGGAGCATTCGCGCCCTCTGGGCCGGGGGCGCAGCCTCTTCTGCCAGGGAGAGGGTGACCGGGCTACCCGCCACGGCTACGTCTGCCGACGGGCTATCGCTGGGGATCGAAGAGAGCACCACCCCCAGGATCGCCACGGCCAGCCCCAGCAGCTTCAACGGGCTAATCGGGTCGCCCCAGAGCAGCGAGAGCACGACGCTGACGGCAGCAAAGGCAGAGACGATGGGCGCGACCACCGCCAGCGTTCCCACCATGAAGGAACGCAGGAGGAGCAGCGACCCGAGGATATTTATCCCACCCAGCGCAGCGGCCCCGACCACATTTTCTGGGGTGGCATGGGGCGGCGCAACCACGAGACCGAACCACGGCGTCACCATCAGCCAGATAGCCAGCAGGGC
This sequence comes from Chloroflexia bacterium, assembly GCA_038252265.1. Lineage (GTDB taxonomy): Bacteria > Chloroflexota > Chloroflexia > QHBQ01 > JAICKM01 > JBBSAN01. The sequence continues at coordinate 10,433 of JBBSAN010000025.1, read as the reverse complement.
CGTGCCGAACGCCTCAACATAAAACAGCGAGCGATATGCCCCCGCTGCCTGGGAGGCCCGGCGCGAGAGGTAGTCCCCGATGCCCCACCCGAAGGCGGCGAGTAAACCAAAGAGGATGCCCATAGAGGTTAAAAGAGGTGGGTCAGCCAGTCGCGCAGGGGTTTGAAGCGCGGACGGGCAGTGTCGCCGGGCAAGAGATCGCACAAGGCGTGGTCGAGCGCGGCGGTCATGCTATCAATGCGCCCGCGCAGGTTGCCCTCGGTGAAGGCGGTCGGTTCGAGCGGCGGGCCGATCCGCATGGTAATCGGGCGGCGCAGCCACAGTTCGCGCGAGCCGGTGAAGCCGATAGGGACGATGGGCCGCCGCGTCATCAGGCTCAGTTGCGCCGCGCCGGGCTGGAGCGGCTGGATGGTGCCCTCCTCGGTGCCCAGATTGCCTTCGGGGAAGATGACCAGCGAGCCGCCGCGCCCCAGCACGTCGGCCATCGTGCGTAGCGCCGTCAGCGGCTTGTCGCGATCCAGCGCGATCATCACCTCGAAGAAGTTGACCACCCGCACCCGGAAATCATTTTGCAGCACGCCTTCCCGTTCGCCCAGCACATAGATGCGCGGCTCGGGCGGCAGGAACATCACGAGGAAGAACGCCTCGGTCCAGCCCATGTGGTTGGCGCACAGGATCGCCGCCCCGGATGGCAGGTTGGCCCGCCCGACCACCCGCACCCGGAAGAGGGCGCGGAACAGCCCATGCAAAAAGAGGCGAAAGATTTTGACCCGCCAGGGGGCGCGGCGGGCATCACCGGTTTGCAGCCGCACAGCGCGGTGTTCATTGGCGGCCAAGGGTACCTCCAGGGGTCCGGGGTCAGGGATCAGGGATCAGTTATTCTAATAATAACACAAACGGCTGCCTAATTCCTGATCCCTGGCGCCTGATCCCTGGCCCCCTCTACCCTGGACCCGGCGTCTTCTCATAAATATAGTACTTCACCGCGCCTTCGGTGAGGGTGGCAGGCGTGGGCGTGGCCGGGCGCAAGTCAGCCGCCCCTGGCCCGGTAGGGAGTTGGGGGTTCGCAAAAATGGTGTCCCAGGTGACGCTACCGGTCGTCTCGCCCACCTGTTGCAAGACCGCACGGGTCACGTCCAACCCCGCCTGATAGATCGCGGGCATCGCCGCCACATCAAAGGTACCGCCGGTCGCGGGGAGGCGCGGCACCAGGGTGCGGATCGGCGTGCTGCGCAGCACACCGTCATCCTGATCGGCCTCAAAGATCGTCTGCCCCATCTGGTTAATGATGCGCTGGGCCATGGCGATCAGCCCGGTCCAGCCCTGCGGGGCATAGGGGTCGGTCGATCCCAGCATCAGGCCGAACACCCGGTCGCAGTGTGCCAGCTTAACCGCTGCACTCAGGCTATAGTTATCGCGGACCCCGCCATCAATGTAGAGCGTGTCGTCGGGGCCTTGCTGGCCCTGGTACAAGGTCGGGGCCTGCGCCGGGACAAAGACAAAGGGGATGCTGATACTGCACCGCACCGCCTCGGCCATGGTGGGGAACCGGGCAATCATGGGATCATCCTCGTCGTGGATCTGCCAGTGGGCCACCCGCCCCTGCGCCTGCTCAACTTCGCTCGGCGCGGCTTCAGACAGATCTCGTACGGCGGGAACGTGGTTGGTGAAGTGCCAGACGGTCTGCTGGCTGGTATTATAGTTGGTGGCGAGGACATACAGCGGGCAGGCCCGGCGGGTGGGCCGCACGCCCGTGCTCTGGGGATCGGACACCAGATAGGTCCGCAGGGCCAGCGAGAGCTTGTCGCCCAGGATCAGGCCGCGAAAGCGGGTGCCGTCCCGGTGGACCAGCGCATCGAGCGCCCCTTTCCAGTTGCGGTCCTGCACGGCGCGGGCGTCCACCTTGCCGCCTAACAGCTTCCAGCAGTCATGCTGCCAAAGCTCCCACATGTCGTCGGGGGTGTAGCCCAGAGCGAACAGGGCGGCCATGATCGATCCGGACGAGGTGCCGACGGCGACCTCGATCTCGTCCAGCAGGCCATACTCATCCAGCACCTTGAGCATCCCAATATGGGCGATGCCCAGAATCCCGCCGCCGCCCAGGACTAATCCTAGCTTGGACATCAGACAGCCTCCTCGTCGTCAGCGCCGCGCTCCAGGGCACGCAGTCCGGCGGCCAACTGATCCACCACGGCGGCTGCCGTGGCCCCCTCGGCCCGCAGCCGCGCCAGTGCCCCCGTCGCATACAGCCGTCGCCCCAACGCCACCCCTTGCGGCACCGCCTCCTCCCACGCTTCCAGCAACCAGGCAGGCCGGGCCATGTGCGGGTAGAGGACGAGTTCGGTGTGCATGGCGACAATGATCGCTTCCAGGTCGGGATCGTGCGGCCCAACGACCTGGATCGCCCGTCGGCGCATGAACGGCGTGGCCTGCAACAGGGCGATGCTGCCCGCCGCCGTGTCCCGCGAGGCGTAATGGACCGCGCCGATGCCGACCATGCGGATCGCGCCAGTGCAAAGCGGGCATGGTTCGATCGTCGTGTAGAGCGTGCAGGCCAGCGGGTCGAGGCCGGTGGTGTCGAGGGCGACCAGGGCGTTGACCTCGGCGTGGGCCAGACGGTGGCCGTAGAGGGTGGGGCCGCTGGGGGTCGATTCGTAGATCCGGTTGCGGCCCCGCGCCAGCACCCGCCCCGCCGCATCGGTGATCACCGCGCCGATGGGCAGCGACCCGGCGCAGTAGGCGGTCCACGCTTGTTCCAGACAGATCTGCCAGGGTGGGGCGAGCCGGTTCCAGAACACGAATACCTCATCGGATGCCCGCACGGAGCGGCACCTGCCGGGTCAGAGCGCGGATTACTGCCGCCGCCGGACCACGTTCGGGCCGGAGCCGGGATCGGGGTCGGGACGCGGGCCACCGGGGTCGCGGCTCACACTCTGCCCGCTGGGACGCGGGGCGGGGCCGTACCCCGGGTCGCCGGTGCGGGTATAGGTCGGGGTGGTCAGGGTCGAGAGCGTTTGCAGGGCCACCGGGGCGCTGCTGGTGACGTTGCTGGCGAGGGTGCGCGCCGTGGCGACAATGGTATAGCCGCCCGCCGCCGCCAGCCCGCCGCCGATGGTCGCGCCGTCCCAGGTAATCTGGTGGTCGCCCACGCCGCGCGGCACACTGCGGAGGAGCGTCGCCACCACATGGCCCTGCCCGTCCATCACCTGCACGGTCACGCGGGCGCTCTTGGAGACACTATAGCTGATGTGGAGCCGTTCGCCGCGCCCGTTGGGGGCAAAGGCGGGGCGGTCGGTGTGCAGCTTGAGCGAGACGGTGCCGAACCAGCCGCCGAACAGCACCCAGAGCAGGATGATCAGCCCGATGCCGAACGCCGTGCCGGTGAGCGGCAGGCCCAGGTCGGTGCCGCTCGCCAATTCATAGCGCACCTGGCGGTCGAACACGGTCGTGTTGCCCGCCAGGTCGCTCGCCTCAATGTGGAGGTTGTTGTCACCCAGGATCAGGTCCACGGCGGTGTCGAAGCGGCCCTGCGTGTCTACCGCGACGGTCTGCTGCTGCACGCTCAGCTTCACCCCCGCCTCGGTGTGGCCGTAGACCCGCACCCGCGCTTCGTGAACCACCGCGTCGGCGGGGATGCTTTCGATTGCCACGGCGGGGGGCTGCATCTTCAGCGTGGCGCTCTGCTCGACGGTGGAGACGTTACCCACTGCGTCGGTCGCCTCCACCTTGATCACGTTGCGCCCTTCGTCCAGCAACACATCTACCGCGAACTTACCGTCCGTGCCCGCCGTGGTCTGCTGCCCGTTCACCCGCACGCTCGAACCAGGGTCAGCGGTGCCCGTCACATGCACCAGCTTCTGGTTGGTCCACAGGCCCTCGGCGGGCTGCTCGATCTTAACCACAGGCGGACGGTCGAACAGCGAGACGGTGCGCTGGGTCGCGGTCTCGTTCCCCGCCGGGTCGCGGGCGATGATCCGCAGCGTGTTATCGCCATGCTCCAGGTGGCGATGGAGGGTGAACCCCCCGCCCGGATCGGCGGCGACCACGTCGTTGCTGTCGGCGAACTGCACCGTCGCGCCCGGCTCGGTCAACCCTTGCACGGTCAGGTCGGCACTTTTCAGCTTGTCGCCGTCCTGCAAGTTCGCCAGCTTCAGCGCCGGGGGCAGCGTGTCTACCGTCACGGCGACGCTGCCGCTGGTGCTGCGGGCGGTGCCCCGCGCGGTCACTTCCAGGCGATACAGCCCATCCGCCGCCTGGTTGCCCTGGTTGTTCGAGCCGTCCCAGCTCATCCAGTGCGGCCCGGCGGTCTCTTTCTGGTCGGTGAACAGGGTGCGGACCAGCGTGTTGTTGCCGTCGCGCACTACCGCGCTGACCGTCGCCGCTTCGGACAATTCATACCCGGCGGTGATTGCGCCGGGCACGGTTGTGCCGTCGGTCGCGGGGGCCGCGCCGGGGTGGGGAGAAAAGACGGTGCCACTGGCCTTGACCAGCAGCGTGGGGGCGTGCAGCCATTCCAGCGGGAACATGATGATCAGCAGCAGGACCACCGCGCCGATCAGCAGGCGCGAGAGCCAGCTATCGGCAAAGCGCATGAGACCGTTCCCCTGCGTCGTCTGCGCGGGGTGCTGAACGGTCTGGCGAGCACGTCCTCCGGGGACTTTCGTGCCGCCTGTGCGGTTGTCACCATACTGCTGCATGTACGCCTTTGTTCACCGGCGGCTATTGCCCCGGCCCCTGCAAAGGGAATTGGGGTGAAAAGCAAACGCTCCTGCGTCGCCCTCACCCCGGCCTAGTCTAGCTCGATCAGAATGTCCCGCTCGGCAGGACGCGGCGGTGGGCTGTTCGAGCGGCTCGACTCCGTCCACCACTCGCCCCCCAGGGCCGAGGCAGGAGGGCTACTCCCCCCGGCAGGCGGGTCCAGGGCTTGCGGTTGCACCCGGTTGGTCGCCCACGAGGGCACGAACGGGCGGTTGGGATCGACCTTAGCCAGCGGCGGCAGCACCGGCGCGGGCGGCGGGGCGGGGGCACGAACCGCCGCAGGACGGCGCGGCAAGATCGCCGCTTTCCACGGCTCCCAGCGGCGGGTGCCCGTCGGCAGCGGTTGGCTGATCACGATCAACGCCGCCAGCAAGAGCAGTACCGCCCCGGCCAATGCCGTTCGCGGGGCGAACACGTCCCAGCCGACCGCGAGTTGATCGCCGCCGAGCGGGCGGGCGACGAGCGCAGGCACCAGGAAGGCCAGGACCAGCAACGCCGCCAGTGCGGCCAGCACCGGCACCAGCCCAGTCCAGAAGAAGCGCGTGAGGACCAGCCGCCACGCCGGAGGCGAGTCGCGCATGTCGCCCACCAGCAGGCGGCGCTGCCCCCACGTCACCAGCCATCCGGCGCAGGCCCCGGCGGCGGCCCACGATCCCACCTGGAACACATGGACCAGCAAGGCCGCCGACGAGGGGACAAACGGCGAACCGATCAGCAGGATGGTATCCATCGACCCCCGCCCGGCGAAGCGTTCCGCGATCCGCCCCGGGTCGCCCGGCGGCGTCTGCATCACCAGCAGATCCAACCCGGTGCCGCTGAGCGCCGCCAGCAGCTTGAACCAGAGCGCGCTCGCCGCCCCCGCCGCCGCGCCGCGCCGGGTGCCGCCCAGCAGCCCGACCAGGATCGGCAAGGCCAACTCCATATGGAGGGTGATGAAGGCCGGACTCCAGACCACGAGCAGCGCCAGCGGCAAATGCTGGAGGATCAGCCGGTGGGGGATGACCGCCAGGGCCAGGAACAAGACCATCAAGTAGGGCGACAGCGCCCACAGCGGGAAGGCCACCACCGCCACCGCCGCAAAGTAGCCCGCCGGAGCCGACCACACGGCTAACCCCAGCACCAGCAACGACAGCACGGCGCGCCACTCCACCGGGTAACCCGGCAGCAGCCCCGAGGCGACGACCGCCCCGGCCAGGCCCACGGCGATCATCGCCCGTTCCAGCCAGGCCCCGTAGCGGTATGTGGTTAGTGAAGTGATCCAGGTGCTCATAGTGTTTGTTGATGCGTGATGCGTGATGCGTGATGCGTGATGCGTGATGTTCGTTTCTGATCCCTGATCCCTGATCCCTGATCCCTGATCCCTGATCCCGTTTCACGTTTCACGTTTCACGTTTCACGTAAATAGCTCCGCACGTCGTTACCGAAGGTCGAAAGCCGCAAGTAGGCGAGGCGCTTGGCCCCGGCGCTCAGGTCGGGTTCGGCGGCAATGTAGCCCCCGATCCGGCTTTCAGCCTGGTCCCAGAAGGGGATGAGCGCGGTGTCCGGCTGGCCTGCAATGGCTGCCAGGGCGTGCAGCTCGCTCAGCGCCAACTCCTGCCGGTCTGCTGCAAAATCGTCGTGCAGCGCGGTCGCCCAGGCGTCGAACGCGGCATCCGGCACCGGCCAATTCTGCGCCGCTGCCTCGCCCCGCCACACCGCGACCAGTTCGGCGCGGTGCTCTTCGACAAAATAGGCCAACCAGTCGTTCGTTTTCATCCGGCCCCTTGTGTCATCCTGAGCGCAGCGAAGGATCTTCTTCCTGGTCCGTGGTGCTCAAGGCAACATCCCGATCTTCGTTTAAGCTCTAGAACACCCCAACACGATCCTTCGCTGCGCTCAGGATGACAGTGGGGAGGTCACCGCCGCCGTGAAGCGGGCCGGGCGCGGGTGCGTGCCCAGTCGCGCAGTGCCCCGATCTCCTCGCGCATCGTCTGCGAGAGCGGGATCGAACCGGCCATCGTGTGCAGAATGTCGGCGTCGGTCAGGTCGCGGTTCGCTTCAAACGCATCGTACAGGCCGCTGATGATCGCCTGCTCGATTTCGGCCCCGCTGTAGCCGTTGCTGCCCTGCGCCAGCCGGTCCAGATCGAACAGTTCCGGGTCGCGGCGACGCTTCAGCAGGTGGATGGCGAAGATCTCGCGCCGCTCAGCCTCCGAGGGCAGGTCAATAAAGAAGATCTCGTCAAAGCGCCCCTTCCGCATCGCTTCCGGCGGCAGGCTGGCGACGTTGTTGGCCGTGGCGATGACGAACACCGGCGACTGTTTCTCCTGCATCCAGGTCAGGAAGCTGCCGAACACGCGGGCGGTTGTGCCCCCATCAGAGCGGTTGGACGAGGCGATGCCCGACAGCCCCTTGTCCAGTTCGTCCAGCCAGAGGATCGCCGGGGCGATAGACTCGGCGGTGGAGAGGGCCGAGCGCATGTTCTCTTCCGACGAGCCGACCAGTTCGCTGAAGACCTTGCCCAGGTCCAGCTTGAGCAGCGGCAGTTGCCACAGGCTCGACACCGCCTTCGCCACCAGGCTCTTGCCCCCGCCCTGCACCCCCAGCAGCAGGATGCCGCGCGGCTCCGGCAGGCCGAACTGCCGCGCCGCCTCGCTGAAGGCCAGGTTCCGTGTACGGAGCCACGCCTTCAACTCGTCCAGCCCGCCCACGTCGTCAAACGCTTCGGGCGAGTGGTAATATTCGAGGATACGGCTGCGGCGGATCAACTGCTCTTTCTCGGCCACGATCACGTCCACATCCAGCTTGCGCGTGAGGACCAGCGACTTGGCAAAGACGTTCTCGGCCTCGGCCAGGGTCATCCCCTGCGCCGCCTTCAGCACCCGTTCGCGCCCTTCTGGGTCCAGCCCCAGCCGCAAGGCCGACCGCTTCTCCACCGAATTGATCACCCGCATCAGCGACTCGTCCAGCTCTTCGACCGAGGGCAGGCCATACTGGACCACCGTGATGTCCTTCTCCAGTTCGGGGGGGAAGCGCAACACCGGCGAGAGGAGCACCAGCGTCTTATGGCTCTCCTTGAACAGCCGGGTCAGGTCGCGCAGCTTGCGGATCACCTGATGGGTGGTCGAGGTGGGGCGTGAGTCGTCAAAGTAGGGGTGGAAATCTTTGAGCAGGAAGACGGCGGATTCGCGGCAGGCGAGGATAAAATCCAGGGCCGCCAGGGGGTCGCGGGCTGCCGGGTCGGCGGGGGCCATGCCGCCCGCTTCCAGCACTTGCACGCCGTCGGTGCACGTCCACATAAAGAGCCGCTTGCCCCGTCGCCCTGTCAGCCCGGCTAACAGTCCTTCGACGCGGCGCTCTTCCCAGGACACGATGTAGATCAGCGGATACCGGGCACGGACAAGCGTCTCCAGCTCGCCTTCTTTGCTGGTGACGGCAGCAGGAGCAGCGGGACCATTGCCAGGGTTTATGGCCGGTAGACGCATGAAGCGACTCCTTTTTGGTAGTGTTATTGTAGCACAGGCATGGGTTTATGTCAAGCCTGTGCCTGGAAACACCTCTCTAACACAAGAATATAGAACACAGAGAATTGGTGCTGATTCGCTCTCTGTAGGTATTGCAAGTTAATAGAATTGGGTGTATGATGATACCATATCCATTATCTCTACACAAGCAGTGTCTTTTACTATCTTCAAAGGGTAGTAGTGTTCCTATCCCTACACACAAGGAGTAAGACATAATGGATGCTCTAAACTTCTCGCCTGTCTTGGTTGCGGCGCTACTTCGCTGGATCATTGGAGCAACCTTTTGGCTAGCGGCCATAACAAAATGGCTTGATATAGCCAGCTTCCGGCACTCTCTTGAGGAACTGAACATTATTCCTCGTCCAATAGTTCCTTCTGCTGCGGTCGGAATAGCAAGTTTAGAGAGTGTTTTCGGATTAGCATTCTTGTTGAACTGGCAGCATCAAATTACTGCGATCTCTAGCTTCTTTATGGTGCTAGGATTTACCAGTGTATTAGCCATTAAGCTTCGACGGGGCGCAACCACAGGTTGTGGTTGCTTCGGACCTCGTTTAGATAATCGTCTGGGAGCATGGACATTCTTTCGCAACGCGCTGCTCTTACTCTTGTCGCTCCTAGTTTTCTTTAGCCCTTATCATCAGTGGAATCCACTTCCTGTACTCGTACTGACAGTCAGTGGCGCATTCGCGGCGGCATGGTGGCTCACGCATCCGAAACAGCAAGCAAGCGCCATTCAAGAGGCGGGACGATCTCTGCCCAGCCAAATCATCCCTCAAGCATCTGTAACTACCGTACTATCTCGACGGGATTTCTTACGCCAGTCTGGAGTGGCTGGAATAGCAATAGTCGGGGCCAGTTTGCTTCATGGTCTTGGTATCACCTCTGTATTATCCGCCACACTAAACCCGAATACTCCTAATAGTTGGTGCCAGCAAACATATTATCACTATCAACGTTGCGGAGTAGGTTGTCCATCAAATCAGATGTTGTATCATCGGATGGTTCGTAATTGTTCGTACAATCCTTGCGACGGTAACTATACTTATTGGGTCACGGTAGAAAGCTATTGTATAACCTGCGATTGCTACTGTGACATTAAAACGTGCAATTGCCCATGTACATGCCAATGCTGTGATCCTTGTTCCGTTTGCACGGATGAATGCTATTAATTATACTGAAAATCTTTCACTACGTGAAACGCACATGGTACTGGTGAGGAGGGCTAAGATGAGCGATCGCGGATTTTCCAAGCTTCTAAAAGTATCAGAGGCAGTACCTAAGAAATTACTCGTGACGATGGTGTTAGTAATGATTGGCCTCACGCTTGTTGCGTCATACGCCTTGTACACTCAAGGAGGTGATAATGTGAATAGTACCGTCCAATCTAGCTTTCGCAAAAGCCAAGGTATCTTGTACGTTTATGAAGAATCCTTCCAGGCAGAAGGAGTTTCTATGGCGCTGGCTGGTTCATCAGGTGGAGGCCCAACTCAACCTATCACGACCACTAATGAGTGGTGGATTGATGCCCAGAACCCCTGGCGCTTCCGCCGCGTCACCACCGAATTGCTGGAGCACGGCCCGCAGATTGCCGTGAGCGATGGGTCTAACGGGACAGATGCCTGGTGGGAGTTAGCCCCCTATAAAGGCTCAAACCAAGTCGTTCGTCATGCCGGACGCTACCCGCTCCTACAAGGGGATAAGCAAGGCCGCACTGAAATGACCCTCGACATCTGGCTGGAAAACTTCGCCAACGCTGGAGCTTCCGTGTTGGCACGAGTGCAGAGGGGCGAAGCGCAACAGATCGATCAGCGCGAGGCCGCGCCGTGGGGCAAGCTCCTCGTCATCCAGCAAACGATGAAGAACAAGATCGTCCGCACCAACACCGTGCAAGCGGACGCGCCACATGTCTTGGTGGAGATGGTGGACAAAAATCCTGACGGCCAGACCATACAGACCAAACATATCACGCGCTGGGAATGGCACGATCCAAGCCAGTTCAAGGACGACTTTTGGATGAACCCACCCGCGCCGGGTAGCCCCAGCACTCCCTGATCGCTGGGCAATAATCCCCTACTCCAACACTACCTGATAGCTTTCCCCCCACCGCGCCGGGAACTGCGTCACGCCCTCGGCGTGGGTCGCTACCGCCCCTACTAAAAGCGCTGCTTTGCC